>JAYUWZ010001051.1:0-5703 GCA_043753265.1 Verrucomicrobiaceae bacterium | reverse complement strand
CCGGTCCAAAATTCCGTTGCACCTCAGTTGTAGTTGTGGAGAAAGGAAGAAAGGCGAGAGGAGCGGTGAGAGGAAGAGGAGTAAGCGTGAGAGTAGGCCCATTCGCGGAGAGAGGTTTGAATGAAGCGCTCGGCCTTGCCGTTGGTTTTTGGAGTATAAGGTCTTGTGAAGCGATGTTTGAGACCGAGGGAGGCGACGGTGGAGCGCATGGCGCGAGAGCGGTAGCAGGAGCCATTGTCTGAATAGAGGCGCTGAGGGATGATGCCATGGCGTTGGAAGAAGGAGAGAGCGGCGTGGAGGAAGGCAATAGCGCTCTGAGCACTCTGGTCCGGGAGGAGCTGAGCGAAAGCGAAGCGAGAATGGTCGTCGATAGCGATGTGGAGAAACTCCCAGCCGGCGCCCTTGGACTTGGAGTGTGGAGGAGCGCCGGTGACGCGTGGTCCCGGGGCGGACGATGCGTGCGAGTTGCTTGATATCAAAATGGATGAGTTCGCCCGGGAGAGCGCGTTCGTAGCGACAGATGGGCAAAGGAGGTTCCAGGGCGGAGAGCCGGGCGGAATGGCGGCGGAGGAGCCGTGAGACGGAAGCCTTGGAAAGCTTGGTGGCCCGCGCGATCTGGAAGCCTGGGAGTTTGCGACGCCGGAGCGCCAAAACGCGGGCAACGCGGAAAGGATGCGTGGAAGAAGGAGAAGAAGAGGGCTTGGAGGAGCGGTCGTGCAAGCCCGGCAGGCCCTCGGCTTTGAAACGAGCGAGCCACTTGTAAGCCGAGCGTTCGGAGATCCCGAAGGCCGCTGCCACGGTGGCGACAGGTTGATGAAGTTGAAGAATACGATGGATCATCTCGGCTCGACTCCAGACGGTCAGTTTGGCTCTACTGTGGATGTTCATGTGGTGGGTTCCTGGTTGGGTGTGGTGTTGCAACTCCACTCTCCCAAGTCCTCGCCACATGAACAACCTCCTGAAACTTCACACCTAGGCTTGCCACACGCAGTCCAAGGCTTCGCCCGCCTCGTCGATGACTTCCAGGTGGGAAGACCGCTGCGGCTGGGGCACTGCACACAGAACCACTCCGATCCCCCGTGACACCACCCCGCAAATCATATACATTCCCAACATGGAACAGGGAGGTGGGACAGCAATGGCGGCAAGGAACCAAGTGCACAAAACAAACAGGAAAGAACAAATTCTTTCCTGCATCGCCCATTTCCTCCGCAACCCACCGCACGCAGAATGCGCAACAACTGCAACAACCCCCAGTCCACCCCTCCAGCGTCCCCATTTTGCACACTCCAGTGGAAATCCCCCACAACCCCAGCCTTGCCCTTCTCAAAGCCCTGCGGCACGTTCCCACCCCATTTTTTATGTCCGACGAACGCAAATCACTCGAGCAACGCCACCAGATGACCGACATTGAGCGGCTGCGCCACAGCGCCGCCCACGTCCTGGCGACGGCGATTTTGCGCATCTGGCCGGAGGCCCAATTTGCCGCCGGCCCGCCGGTCGAGAACGGCTTTTACTACGACTGCGAACTCTCACACCGCATCACCCCCGAGGATTTCGAAAAGATCGAGGCGGAGATGAAGAAGGAGATTAAGGCAAACAACGTGTTTGAAAAGACCGTGGTGTCGCGCGAGGATGCCATCGCGCTTGCGCAGAGCGGCCGTCTCGGCGGACTCGGTGAGCGCCCCGGCAATGCCAGCCAGTTCAAGATCGGCAACCTCGCCGACATTCCCGAGGGCGAGGCGATCTCGCTCTTCCGCAATGGCGACTTTCTCGACCTCTGCGCCGGCCCGCACGTGATGCGTACCGGCAACATCGGCGCCTTCAAGCTCACCCACGTGGCATCTGCCTACTACAAGGGCGACGAGAAGAACCCGCAGCTCCAGCGCATCTACGGCACCGCGTTCAAGAACAAGACCGAGATGGAGGCCTACTTCACGATGATTGAAGAGGCCAGGAAGCGCGACCACCGCAAGCTCGGCAAGGAGATGGAGCTGTTCTGTTTCGACGAGGATGTAGGCCCCGGACTCCCCCTCTGGCTCCCCCGCGGCACCGTGCTTATCGAAGAACTCGAGCGCCTCGCCAAGGAAACCGAGTTCGCCGCCGGTTACGACCGAGTGCGAACCCCGCACCTGGCTCGCGAGAACATGTACCTCACCAGCGGCCATCTGCCGTACTACGCGGAGAGCATGTTCCCGCCGATGGTTTTGGACGAACTCGCTTTCGTTCGGAAGCAGTTTAACGATGAAATTATTGGGTGCAATGCCCTCCTCGAAGACCTCAGGCAAAGAATGGTAGAGAGTGAAAAGGCATACAGAAAATCCGAAGATGATATTTCCGAGGAGCGTGTCGAACAGTTGATTGATATCGCCATTGATATGAACAATGGCCTTGTCAGTTCCGATGAGAGAGGATGGTTGGCGGACAAAGCCAAGGCGGAGCAAAACTTACAAAAGCTTGGGCCTCCTGACCTCTACTACCTCAAAGCAATGAACTGCCCGCACCACCACAAGCTCTTCGGAGCGGTGCCGCGTTCCTACCGCGACCTCCCGCTGCGCCTTGCGGAATACGGCACCTGCTACCGCTACGAGCAATCGGGCGAGTTGATGGGCCTCATGCGCGTCCGCGCCATGCAGATGAATGACGCACACATCTACTGCACCGAGGAACAATTCGAGGAGGAGTTCAAGGCGGTGAACGAGATGTATCTGAAGTATTTCGGGATCTTCGGATTCGAGAAATACCAGATGCGCTTTTCCACCCACGACCCGGCCAAGCTGGGGCAGAAGTTTGTGGATAACCCCGAGCTTTGGAAGAAGACCGAGGACATGGTGCGCAACGTTCTCATCAAGACCGGCATCAACTACGTGGAAGTGCCCAACGAGGCCGCCTTCTACGGGCCTAAGATCGACGTGCAGGTGTGGAGCGCCATCGGCAAGGAATTCACCATCGCCACCAATCAGGTGGACTTCGCCGTGCCCGCGCGTTTCGGCCTCCAATATCGCGACAGCGACAATACCCAGAAGACCCCGCTGTGCATCCACCGCGCGCCGCTCGGCACGCACGAGCGCTTCATCGGCTTCCTCATCGAGCACTACGCGGGCAATTTCCCGCTCTGGCTCGCGCCGGAGCAGGTGCAGGTCATCACCATCGGCGTCGATGACCCGCTCGTGGACTACGCCAAGGCCCTCGTGGCCGAGCTGCGCAGCCACGGCGTACGCGCCGCGGGCGATTACGGCACGGATCCGATGAAGGCAAAAATCCAGGAAGCCGAGCAGCGCAAGGTCCACACCATGCTCGTCATCGGCAACCGCGACATGGAAGCGGGGGCCATCAGCCTCCGAGTCCACGGCAAAGGCAACCTGGGCACACGCCCCCGCGACGCCGCCGTGGCGGATATCCTGGCCTCAATCAAGGAACGCCGGGCTTAAGAGAGACCGCCGCTCGAAAGCGTCATCGCCCGTTCGAGGCGCATGCCAGGCGTTCAGGGCGCGGTTCTGCTGACAATTCATTTTTGTGCTCGCGTGGGACTAGCAAAATCGCGCCGAGTAGGTTTTCTACCCGCCTCCATGCCAGAAAAACGAAAGCTGCTCGTCATCAATGCCGCCGCCCTCGGGTGGAATCTCGTGTCGCATTTGCGAGCGTTCCGCCCTGCCCAGGCGATCTTCCCAGCGGTGACGTGCCCGGTGCAGGCAAGCTTCCGCACAGGCCAGACGATTGGCAGCCACGGGCTCGTGGCGAACGGCTTGTTCTTCGAGGAGTTGCGCAAGGTCATGTTTTGGGAGCAGAGCGCCCGCCTCGTGGAGGGGCCGCGCATCTGGGAAAGCTTCCGCAAAAAAGGCGGCACAGTGGGCATGATGTTCTGGCAGCAGTCGCTCGGGGAGGATGTCGATTTCGTCGTCACCCCATGGCCCGTGCACAAGCACAGCGGCGGCATGATCCAGAGCTGCCACACGGAGCCCGCGTGGCTGGAGGGAAAGCTGAAGGAGCACATCGGGCGCGTCTTCAACCTCATGAATTACTGGGGCCCGCTGGCGAACCACAAATCCAGCGACTGGATCGTGGACGCCATCTGCGCCGCGATGGAGATGCCCGATGTCTCGCCCGACCTGCTGCTCACCTACGTGCCGCACCTCGACTACGATCTCCAGCGCTACGGCCCGGACAGCAAGGCCGCCGACAAGGCGCTCGATGTGGTGCTCGGCTATTTCACGCGCCTGCAGGCCAAGGCCGCGGAGTGCGGCTACGACTGGCTCATCTTCGGAGACTACGCCATCGAGCACGCCACGCGCGCGGTGTTTCCCAATCGCGCCCTGCGCGAGGCGGGGCTTTTCCGCACTCGCGATTTGAAAGGCATGGCCTACCCGGATTTCTACTCCTCCCGCGCCTTCGCGGTGAGCGACCACGGCATCGCCCATGTGTACTGCCGCGACGCCGCAGCAGTGGACGAGGCGCGCGCGGTGCTCGAGAAATTCGACGGTGTGGCCGAGGTGCTCGGCAGGGAACAGCAAAAAGAGCGCGGCCTCGCACACCCCCGCGGCGGCGACCTGCTCATCTCCGCAGAGGACGGCGTGTGGTTTGCCTACCCGTGGTTCACCGACAAGAGCGAGGCGCCCGATTTCGCGACCCATGTGGATATCCACAACAAGCCCGGCTATGACCCGTGCGAGCTCTATTTTGGATGGCCCCCGGGCACCGTGAGCATGGATACCAAGCGCATCCACGGCACCCATGGCAGCAACCGTCCCGGCATGGAAATCGCCTGGGCCAGCTCCCTCAATTTCACCGAATCCCCCGCAACCCAACTCGACCTCGCCCGCCGCGTGCAGGACTGGATGGAAGGCAAATGAAACGTCCAACGCCCAACGTCCAACGTCTAACGTCCAACGCCACGAGCTTTCGTGGCGCTGACGTCCCGGAACATTGGACGTTCAGCGTTGAGCGTTGGACGTTGGACGTTTTTTAAAGTGATGACTGAGCAGACCCGCACCATTCAGCAGAGCATTTCCGTCAATTGGGATTTCCCCGTGACCTTTACACATGGGCTTTTCCGCCCATCGAACCCCGTGCTCGTGGACACGCTCAGCCGTCTCGGCGAGCACCGGAGGCACCGCGCGATGGTGTTTGTGGATCAGCACGTGGCCTCCGCGCGCCCGGAACTGGCAGGGGAGGTGCTCGAGTATTTCGAGGAGCACACCTCCAAGCTGGAACTCGCCATCGAGCCACAGATCGTCCCCGGCGGCGAGACGATCAAAAACCAGTTCTCCCTCGTGGAAGGCTTCATGCGCCTCATGCTCGAGAAGCACATGGATCGCCAGTCCTTCATCATCATCATCGGCGGTGGCGCGGTGATGGATGCCGTGGGCCTCGCCGCCGCACTGGTGCATCGCGGCCTGCGCCAGGTGCGCGTGCCCACCACGGTGCTCGGGCAAAACGATGCCGGCGTGGGCGTAAAGAATGGCGTGAATTTCCTCGGCGGCAAAAACGCCGTCGGCACCTTCGCACCGCCCTTCGCGGTGCTGAATGATTTCGAGTTCCTCCTTACCCTCCCGCCGCGCGACTGGCTCTGCGGCGTGGCCGAGGCGTGGAAGGTCGCCATCATCCGCGACTCCGCATTTTTCGACTGGCTCTGCCAGAGCGCCTCGAAATTCCCCGCGCGCGACGTCGCGGCGATGGAGCAGCTCGTCTACCGCTGCGCCGATG
>JAYUWZ010001050.1:0-2629 GCA_043753265.1 Verrucomicrobiaceae bacterium | reverse complement strand
GCTTGCCCTGGGCGCCGTCCTGCTTTCACTCGCCGCGGCAGCACTCCGGTTTCGCGAACTCGTGCTGTGCGCGCAATGGCTGTTGCCCGTCGCCGGAGGCATATGGCTGATTGGCTCCAATGACAATGACCTTAACGCTGCGAGCGTTGTCGCTGCCGGGATTGCTCTCGCGTTCTGGTGGCCGAGGCAGCGCATGCTCACGGCTTCGCAGAAGGCAAAGGATGGCCACGAGGCCGTGGCGGCACTTACTGCTGGGGCGATTGGCACGATGTGGCTGGCGCATGCCTTTAGTGGCTCCACTGCAATGGCGCTGGGCGCGGGCATTGGTCTGCTGTGGATTGGCATCTCCCTACTCACCCGCGCAAGGATGCTGACTGTGGCAGGTCTCATCTTTCACGCCTACTCGCTCGCCCTCTTTTTCACCACGCTCCAAAGCGCCCACTGGGCTGTGGCGCTCATTCCCCCGTCAGGCCTGCTCGTGCTTGCCTGGATGACACGGGGCGTAAGCCGCCTCGGTGGCGATCTGGAGCTGTATATTCCAGAGATGCGCCAGGCGCTCATGGGCATCGCGGTGGCAATCCTCCTGCCGTGGGCCTTCGAGCACATTCCGGGGGATTGGATTGCACTGTTCTTCGCAGCCTCCGGTGTGGTCTCCGTGCTCCTGAGCCGCAAAGTGCAGTGGCTCGCGTGGTGCGCCCTCGCGCAGGGAGGCCTGGCCGCCCTGCTCATCCTGGTGCGCTACGAGATGGATCCGACCTGGCAGCACCTCGTCGCAGTCCTGGCATTTCCCGCCGCCTGCCGCTGGGCGCGCCGGGAAATGAAAGACGGGCCGCTCATCGATGCCGCCCCGGCCATGGCTTGGTGCACGGCGGGGATGCTCACGCTGTGGATGCTGCGCGCCAACCACGTGCATGAATGGCACATCGGCCCCACCATTCTCTTTGCCCTCATCGCGCTGGCCCTGTTTCCCGCCGGCCTGCTGCTGCGCGAACGCGCCTACCGCCTCTGCGGCCTGGGCCTGCTCGGCCTCGGCATCGGCCATGTGTTTGTCTACGACGTATGGGTCTTCGATCCCGTCTTCCGCATCGTGAGCTTCATCGTGCTGGGTCTCGTGCTGCTGCTCATTGGGTATTTTTATAACCGGTTTGAGGAGCAACTGAAGCGGTGGCTGTGAGACGCCGTGACGTCCGGTAAGGTATACTCTCCCGAGGACCGGGTTTGCTGTTGCGCTGGGTTAGGCCGTTGGCGAGAAGTGCTCATACAGGCTGCAACTCTTCTGGAAACATCGCGCTCAACCAAGTGGTGACTCCTGTGCCGCGCTCGCAACACTCGACCTCAAACGCTGTACCGTGGTCCATCACGATCGTGCCAACGTCTCCCACCTGTGGGTGCCGCTGAAAATCCGGCTGCTGGACACTGAAGCGGCCATCTCGAATCGCCACCACCCGAACTACATCGTATTCCTTCATGGCGTGTGCAACGGCCGAACGACCCCAAGATGAGTTACTGCCGGAGCGTGGCGCGACGGCTGCGCGGCATGCCTGCGGGAGCAGCCGGCGTGACAAACGGAGGCAGTTAGCTCCATCGCTGGGTTAGGCGTTGCGACCGATACGGATAAGCGCATAAGCAAGGGAGTGGATGAGGAGAAGGGTAGCAGAAAGCACAACGCCAAGTTGGTAGGCGTGACCGACCTGCAGACCCATTGCATACGTGTCGTAATGCCCCGTAAGCCGATTGTGTTCGCTCGCCCAGAAGGTGCGAACGAGCTGTAGATACGATACAACAGAGAAGATAATCAGCGGCGAAATAGCGAGAAGGAGAGTCACAGAGAGGAATGGCTCACTCCGGCGCCTCTGACTCAACGTGCGCCAAAGGAAGAGCATCATCGCAATAATAGCTGAAATATACAAAGCTTGGATGACAGGGCCGCCCTGCCTCCACTCAAAGGAGTATCGGAATGGATGCCAATCGAATCGCTCGTGTTCGTTCATGAGATAGCGTGAGCGACGCCTAGTGAGTAGCCCGCTGGGGAATGCCTTTTGACTGGCCTATTGCGGAAATGGCGTCGCATGAGTGGACTTGAAGCTTGGGGATGAGTCAAATTGCAAAAAGTGCGGTACAATGTTTGGGGAGGTGGTCGGTTTTTCACGTCGAGGTGGCATTTGGGAATCGACCGACTCGGGATTCAAGGGAGCGACCGGCTCGAACGGGAGTCGGCATGTTTCACTGAGCCTCGAGCCTTGGTGGTGCCGTTTTGAAGACCGGGGAAAATCTGCGGGGATTGTCGAGGGGGAGGATTTTTTCGGAGCGCGGTCTGTGTGCGAAGCACCAGCCGCAGCAAGGTCAACAAACCGGGTGACTCCGAGGATTGCGGGGCATCGTTCGGCATTTTCGCACTTCCCGTGTCTCGGGGATTGCTGCGGCTGGTGCTTCGCACACAGACCGCGCTCCCTTCGCGCCCATTGGGCTCGGCACTTTCCTGGGGGCTTGGCGGTTCACTTTGGTTGCGGCTCCGCTGCGCCTTGGCCTGGCGGTTTGGTGGCCTCTGCCGGTCCATCGCATCATTTTTACCATCTTTTTCCCCACGGGACTGGAAATTTCGCCCATAGTCATAGACAAACCCCGGCTC
>JAYUWZ010001049.1:0-5707 GCA_043753265.1 Verrucomicrobiaceae bacterium | reverse complement strand
CTGGTTGGGTGTGGTGTTGCAACTCCACTCTCCCAAGTCCTCGCCACATGAACAACCTCCTGAAACTTCACACCTAGGCTATGCTCTTGCGCGCCTTTGGCGCGACAATACAGCGGCTTCGCCTTTTGGCCTGCCGGTTCGACTTGTGGGTAATCATTAGGTCAAGCCACCGCAGTCCAAAGGCTGATGCCTTGCTCGGTTGCTCCTCTTGCTCTCCCATCTCTTGGAAGTTGTAGGTCTTAGTCTAGCATCTTCCGCACTCCAGACCGCGCGTCGTGTCACCTGCTTCCCAGGAGAATACAGGTTAGTGCCCCATGGTGCTTTACCGCGTCCATTCCTTTCGCATGGCTTCGCGACGCTCGGGGTCGACGGTGAGGTACATGAAGCCGTGCTGGAAGTGGTGAAGGTGCGTTCGTCTTGCCCATGGCGTGCTTAGCAACAGCCTAGCTCTGTGAAAAGTCGGTATAACCGGGCAATCCTCGGCCAAAATGTCCGCCATTTTGTTTATGATATTCAAGCGATCTGGGCCGTCAGACATCGTGCTCATCTTTTCGAAAAGCACGTCGAACTCCGGGTTGTTGTAGCGCGATTCGTTGTGAGCACCCGGGGGCACATGCTTGCTATAGAAAAGAGCGTAAAAATTTTCCGCATCGGGATAATCCGCCCACCACCCTGCGCCGCTCGCAAGTTGGAACTGCCCTTTCTCCTTTTTCTCAAGCAGTTCCCGAAAGGTATTTTCGATTAGAGTCACTCGAACCCCGAGTTTTTCCATGGAGATCTTTTCAAACTCTGCGCGATCCCTATGGTCACTGCTGGATGTCACTGCATCAATGGCAAGTTCGAGCGGTTTGCCCGTTTTGGGATCCTTTCCTTCCGGGTATCCTGCCTCGCTGAGGAGTTTTTTTGCCCTGTCGAGGTCGTAGGGGTAAGGGCTCCTCCGCATCGGGTCATGGCCATTCACCCCTGGAGGAATTAGCTGATTCGCAACGGGTGCATTTCCACCGAGAAATATTCTGGTGTAGGCTTTTGCGTCGTAGGCGCTGGCGAGTGCCTGCCGGAGCTTTTTGTTTTTTCCCACAATCGGATCGGCGCAGTTGAAAATCGTGAAAAACGTGGATGGCTCGACCAGCCGCTCCAGCATCATTCCCCTCCTGGATTGCGCACCCAGCAATTCGCCATCGCCGTTGAGGACCAGATTCCTGGCATCCCTGGGCAGGGGCAACTCATCGAGGTCGCCCTCCTGAAATCGTTTCCACTGCGCCTGGGTGCTTTCGATAATGTGAAACTCCACGGCGTCCAGCAGCGGCAGCGCTTTGCCGGCGAGAGGGGCACACACCTCCGCGCGATCCGCGGGCCAGCCGCCCTTGGGGAATTGCATGGTGGCGTATCGTTCATGCCGCGCCAGTCGCAGAATGGTGCGCGGATCGCTGTGCTCGAAATCCAAACGGAAAGCGCCTGTGCCCACCGGGTGAATCGCAAAAGGCGGGCCCGTTTTTCCATCGTAGTATTCGACCGCTTCACGTGCGACTGGAGCTGTCGCAGTGTGCGCAAGCCAGTAGAGCAATTGTGGCCAGGGACGCATGAGGTGGATACGAAAACTGCGGGCATCAATGATCTCGATGCCTGCGATCTTGTGCTTGTCGTAATTGAGCAGGCCACTTTTTACCGCGCTCTGCCGCGCTTCTTTCATGCCTTTGATTTGCTCCGCCAGAACCGTGTGAAAGGGCGAGTCAACTTTGGGATCACAAATGCGCTGAAAGGTAAAATGGACGTCTGCCGCACTCACGTCCCTCCCCTTTCCGCCGGGGAAGCAGGGTGCATCGTGAAACTTTACCCCTTCCTTCAGACGGAAGAGATAGGATACCCGGCCATCCGGACCAGCTTCCAATGTGGGGAGTCCCTCGAGAATGCAGGGGATTACCTCGCAGGGTGCCGTTTTGAACGGGTCGTAAGTGAGCAGGGTATCGTAAACGCCTGATATTACCTGCAGACTTGACTCATCGTAAGCGCCCTGCGGGTCCAGGGTGTTCAGTGCGGCGGGCAGCGAGAGGCGCAGGATCTTTGGCTGCGCACCCGGAGAAGGCACGACAGGAGCCGCTACTGCCGTGAAGGTGGCGAGGATGAGTGCGAGCCATCGATACATCCGGGGATTGTGACGCAGGGAGGCGAGGATTTCAACCTTGGTTGGGCGAGAATGAGAACGGGGGTCTACGTCCGTGGAACTTCATTGCGATCCAAATGCTTTTGAATTCGGAACGGGATCTTTCGAGTCGCTTAAAGCTCCCTCAAGATGACAGCGATTATGGAAGGATAAACACAGCCAGCAGTTCGCTGCTCTGACAGTTACTGTTTGGGACTGCTTGCGGGGCGAGGTTGGAAACCTCGCCTACTTTCTTACTGCTTTGCCTGCAGGGCGCGGATGGCGTCGCGAAGTTCGGCGGCGCGCTCGTATTGCTCGGCGCGCACGGCTTTTTCCATGTCTTTGTTCATCTGGTCGAGCAGGCTCAGGGGCTTTGGCGCTTTCGGTGGCGGGGCTGGCGCGGCTTTTCGCAGTTCCTTGAGCCACTCCTTGAGGCCGGAGACCTCGGCATTGTCGCCGTCGGCCTCGTCGCGTCCGGCTTCCTTTAGGAATTTTTCAATGGAGGTGATGCCTTTTTGCACAAGCCCCACGGCCGCCTCCACGTCCTCTTTCTCCAGCGCGAGGTTGGCCTTTGCGCGGGTATTCATCATGAGCACATAGGGGCGAAATTGTTCCACGGTCCACGAAAGCTCCTCATCGGGCGAGTGCTTGGAAACGAAAGTGAACATGTCGAGGTTGCGCTTGGTATCGCGCACGACTCCCGCCCAGTCCTGAAGCTGGAAAAAAGCGAGGTAGCGGTGGTAGTACTGGATGCCCTCGGCCTGGAGTTCGCCCACTTCCTCGGCGGTGAGCTTGAATTCCGCCCCGGCCTCGCGGGCGCGATCCTTGTGAAGCTCCAGCAGGCACTCGGCGTCATCGGGACGATGTCCATCGGGACGCCCGATGACCTCCATCTGAAGCACGCCCATATCGAGCCGCAATTGCAGCTTCTCCCGTCCATCGGCACCCGTGATTTTCCGCACCTGCAACTTGCCGGGCTCATAAGGCCAGTCGCGGAGCAGTTCACTCAGATCAAAACTCATGCCCTGCGAATATTCAGAGCATGGAGCGCGTGTCAACGGATTGAAGAAACGTCCAACGCTCAACGCCGAACGTCCAACGTCCAATGGAAAGCGCAGATTGGAGCGGAGAGGTGGCTTTGGGGACTCGGATAGAACCTGTAGGGGAGTGGCGCTAAGATAAGGCGATTTATGGATGCGTTCTCTGAGAAATGGCAGGGTTCCTACCAGCCGCCGCCTACGCCCCCCGCCAGAGCGGGAGCAAGCTCCCGCACTCCAGATTTGCGCCCCTCCAAAAAGAGAGAACTGGCAGCAAATTGGGCTTATCTTAGCGCCATTCTCCTACAGGTGCGTATAGGTGCGTATAGGTGCGTATAGGTGCGTATAGGTGCGTATAGGTGCGTATAGGTGCGAATAGGTGCGTATAGGACTTATAGGTCGTGCGATTTTCGGATTGTGGGGGCGCGAAGCGGGATGCGGGCGTTGCTGCGGCTGGTGCTTCGCACACAGACCGCGCTCCTCACGCATCATCGCTCATCGTTTATCGTTTATCGCCTGCGTCATTGGGCGTTCAGCGTTGGATGTTGAGGGTTGGGCGTTTTGTTTACGCTGGGGCGGGGATGCTTCCGTCTTTCATGCCTGCGAGCAGGCCGTCGCAGGCGCGCCAGGCGAGGGCCATGATGGTGAGCGTGGGATTTTTGAAGGGGCCGCTGGTGAAGACTCCGCCATCGGCGACCACCACGTTCGGGCAGTCCCACAGGCGGTTCCAGGAATCGGTGACGCCATCGGCAGCCTTTGCACTCATGCGGGTAACGCCCAGTTCGTGGTTCACGCTGCCGCCAGCGGTCATCGCCTTGCGGCCATTTTTTTCCGGCGGACGATCCACGACTCCACCGGCTCCCTCGATGAGGTCGGCAAAGCGCTTCTGCGCGTGCACGACCTGGGCGACCTCGGCATCGCTCCACTCGAAATGGAAACGCAGGATGGGGATGCCCCACTTATCTTTCTTTTCCGGGTCGGGCTCGCAGAAGCTTTTCTCGTTGGGGATCATCTCACCGCGGGCGTGGAGATCGACGAAGGAGCCGTAGTAGCGGCGGGCCTCGGTCTTGAGTTTTTTGCCATACACGTCGCCCGCGAGCCGCAACGCCGCTGGCACGGTGCCGAGGCCGGGCATGGTGCGTCCCCCGCTCCACGCGACGTAGTAGCCACGGGGCGAGCCTTCCTTCGCGGCGGCGCGCTGGAGGTCGGGCGTCATGGGTGAATACATGTGCATGGTGGAAACGCCGTCCTCATTGTGCAGTGGCGTGTTTTCCAGCGCGGGGATGCGCCCGCCGAGGCTGGTGCCCGTGCTGTCGGTGAGCCAGCGGCCGAGGTGCCCGGTGGAGCTTCCGAGCCCCTGCGGGAACTTGGCGGATTTGGAATTCAGAAGAATGCGCGCGGTCTCAAGTGCGCTTGCGCCGAGCACCACGGCGCGGGCGGCCACGTGCTCCTCCTTGCCCGTGAGTTTGTCGATAAATGAGACGCCATTTGCGCGGCCCTGCGGATCCAGCGTGACCTGGCGCGCCATCGCGTCGGGCAGCACATCGAGATTTCCCGTCTCGAGCGCGTAAGGAATGAGGCTCGTGGTGCTCTGGAATGCTGCGCCGATGGAGCAGCCGCGCCCGCACGGCGTGGCGTAGAAGCACGGTGCGCGGCCCGGCAGCGGCTTCGTGAGAATCGCCATGCGCGCGGGAATGACCGGGATGCCCAGCTTTTTTGCTCCGCGCTGCAGGAGCAGTTCGTAGGCGCGCGGCTTGGGAGCAGGCTGGAAAAAATCGCTGTCCGGGTTGTTCTCCAGGCCTTCCTTCGTGCCGAAGATGCCCACGAGCTGATCGGTCTTGTCGTAGTAAGGCGCGACTTCCTCGTACGAGATCGGCCAATCGAAACCGAGGCCGTCGAATGTCTTGGGTTTGAAATCGATTGGCCCCATGCGCAGTGACACACGGCCCCAATGATTGGTGCGGCCACCGAGCATGCGTGCGCGCCACCACATGAAGTTTTGCCCGGTGGTCACGCGATTATCCACCTGGGCATCCACCCAGGCTCCCGCTTTCTTCACCGTATAGGGTTCACCATCCACCACCCAGCCGCCGATGGTCGCATCGAAAAAACCATTTGGCTTTTGCGGGAAGGAGGCGCCGCGCAAGGGGGCGTCCGCGAACGACTGGAACATCGGTGTTTCCGTCTGCGGATCGTAGTGCCTGCCGGCCTCCAGCATCAGCACCTTTACGCCAGCCTTGGCCAGCGCGTAGGCCGCCATGCCACCCGCCGCGCCGCTTCCCACCACGATGACGTCGTAGCTGGCGGCGCGGGACTTTGAAGTTTTGAGATGAGCCATATTCGGAGGTGATTGAGATTTAGGCGAGGCCGGCGTGCTTGAGCACCTCGGGTGTGGGACCGGCAAATTCCGCCTGCGGGGCATTGCCTGTGTAGCCCAGCGCCTTCCAGCCTTCCGGCGTGGAGTAGTACGCACCGGCCACACGGTCGCGGAAAAGCTTCCAAAATGTGTATCCCTTTTTCCGCGCCTCCG
>JAYUWZ010001048.1:0-2632 GCA_043753265.1 Verrucomicrobiaceae bacterium | reverse complement strand
GTGCTGGTGATGGCGACGCTGGCGGTGTGGGGGCTTGGGGAAGCGCAGGCGGCGCTGCTGAACTGGGATGCCGATGGGAATCCGGCCAATGGCACTGGCGGGACGGGTACGTGGAACACGATCAGTGCGAATTTTGACGATGACGGGATCGCGCCCGACGCGATTTGGAACAACCTCGCGGGAGACACGGCGGTCTTTGCCGACACGGCCGGCACGGTGACGCTGGGAGGGCCGATCACCGCGGGGGGGCTGCACTTTGGCGTGAGCGGGTACACGATTGCCGGGAATACGCTGACGCTTACGGGGCCGGTGGAAGCCACGGGTGGGGCGACCATCTCCTCCGTGCTGGCGGGATCTGGGCTCACCAAAACGGGGGCCGGGACATTGACGATTAGCGGGGTCAATACGTTCACGGGAAACGTGGCGGTGAACGCGGGGGGGCTTCAATTCACGAATGACAACCAACTGGGAAACACGGGGAATGACCTGGTGCTCGCAGGTGGAGATTTGATTTTCAGCGGCAGCGCGGAGTGGAATCCCGGCGCCGGGCGTGTGGTGGAGGTGGTGGGGACAGGGTCCATCACCAACCTGAACACCCAAATGGCAAGCCGGCGGATGGTGCTGGATGATGCGGGGCAGCTCACAGGCTCTGGAACGTTGACGAAGCGCGGGGCGGGAATCCTGCAAATCTCCGCTGCGAACACGGGGTTCACAGGGGATGTGGTGGTGCAGGGTGGGTGGCTGGAGGTGGGGGCACTGGGGCAGGCGAATGCGCTGGGGTCGGGTGCCGGGCAGACGATCACCATCCATACTGGCGCGGAGCTGGCGGTGAACCGCGGCACGCTGGGCCATGCAGTGGTGATCGGATCGGCAGACGCGATTATTTCCGCAGACGATGGCAATCTGGTGATTTGGGATACCACGATAACGGGTGGCATCCAGGCAGGGACGAATGCCTTCAATTTCCGATTGTACGATTTTGGATCGTCCGACGATGCGCGGGCCTTGCGTGTGAAAGGGGCGGTGACGGGGAGTGGAGCGATCACAGTGGATGGGCCGACCTCGGGCATGGCATCGGGGGTCCTGTGGCTGGACAATGACAACACGGGATTTGTGGGAAGTATTTCGGCAGGCGAGCGCTCGATTGTGCGCTTCAACGGGATGGAGAGCCGGATTGCGAACTACACGGTCCAGGATGGCGGCGGGGTGGGGTTCAACTTTTTGAACACAGTGGGTGCGGCAACGGTGGGCGCACCCGGACTGGACGTGACTTATTTCAATATAGGCGGGGGAGCGGGTGCCGCTGTGTACGCGGGGAACTACGCGCAGGAATTGCTCGTGACGACGCCGGGAAGGGTCACCGCGACACTGACGGACCAGGCGGTGAATCTGCTGCCATCGACGGGTGGTGTGATTCCTGCCGTGCCGGTGCAGGGACTGGGCACGGGCGGGCAGCAGCAGGGAGTGCTGTGGAAGGGACTCATCAATATCGCCAGCGCGGGAGAGTATACTTTTAATCTGCCGAGCGATGACGGCGCGCTGCTCTTCATTGACGGAAAACTGGTGGTGAATAACGACTTCACACACTCCGCGCCGACCGTGCCGAATACGACGGGGAGCGTGGGAACGATGACGCTCGGAGCGGGCTATCACAGCATCCAGGTGAAGTATGGGCAGGCCGCGGGAGGTGCGACGGCGATTTTAAATTACAGCGGGCCGGATACCGGCGGGACGAGTGTGTTGGTCGGCAGCCAGCCGAACGTGCTGTTCAAGGGAACGATGCCGGACTCGGACATCGGCGCTCTCTCGATGCCATCGGGGATCGGGACGGTGGAGATCACCGTAAACTCCACGACCAGCTCGCTCACGATTCCAGCGGGTGGGACGTTCGAATTGGAAAGCCCGACCATAAGCACCCTGAACGTTACGGGTATCACACCGCTGGCTGGGAACGTGACGATCGCAGCGCGATCCGGGCGGCTGAACTTGAGTGCCGCCTTGTCGGAGAGCGCGCCCTCATCGGTGAGTTTTGCCGGGCCGTATCTCACGGCGATCCTGTCACCGAGCACTTACACAGGCGAGACGACGGTGACTGGCGGACAACTGCTGCTCGACGCCACGGGCGGCAACGCGATTCCCGCGGACCTTACCATCACCGCGAGGAACGCCGCGCCCGTGAGTAATGTGGTGCTCGCAAAGGCGAATCAGATCGCAGATGGCGCGACGGTGACGATTGAATCCGGCACGCTGGATTTGCTGGCGAACAACGAGACAATCGGCACGCTGATTTTGAACGGCCCGAATGCGCGGTTGGAGGGAACGGGCACCCTCACGGCGGGGAGCTACGATCTGCGGGCGGGCGAGGTGTCCGCGCCGCTGACGCATGCAGGCGGGCTGAGCCACCCGACGGCTGGAGTGCTGGTGCTGAGCGGGAATCACTCCTACACGGGGGTGACTTCGATCACAGGTGGGACAATCGTGGCGGCAAGCAATAGTGCGCTGGGGGCAACGGGTGGGGGAAACGGAACGAGCGTGGGAGCGGCTGGCACGCTGATGCTGCGCGGGGGAATCACCACGGGCGAGGCGCTTTCGATTTCGGGAAGGCTCCACCATTTTGGGGGCAGCAACACGC
>JAYUWZ010001047.1:0-11882 GCA_043753265.1 Verrucomicrobiaceae bacterium | reverse complement strand
CCGTGCCAACTGGGTGGTCATTATGGAGATTATATAGTAATTTATGGAGTTCCTCTCTGTTGGAGTAGGAGATGAACAGAGGAAATGCCCTATTTTCGCCGCCGTAACGCTTTTGAAGGCTTCCAGGATTCTATTATGGAAACTATATACTCAGAAATGAGAGTCCGTGGCACGATGCGCTTGAAGCCTCTTCAACGCGCTGCCGTAACTTTTCTGGGCAAACCTACGGCACCACCGGAGCCACCTCGTGAAGGCGCACATCGCCCGTGGGCCCGAGCAGGAAGCGCGGGTCACCCGCCGAGGCATTGTCGTTCCCCACACCGGGGGTGAGTTTCAGCTTCGTGCCACCGACGCTGAATGACCCAATCTGTTGGGCGATAAAGCCGTAATGGTCTGTAGTGGAGATGCTTCCAAATGTGGCACGCACCTGGCCGCCAATCGTGATCCTGGCAATTCTGGACACGATGGTGGGAGAATCGTTGGCATCGCTGGGAGGCGCGTCGTCCTCCGTGCCGAAGAGGTGGTCGATGCCACTGGTGGTGCCAGCCACCAGCACGCTGCTGATCCAGTCGCCGCCCACCTTCACGGAGCCGATCTGGGCATCAGCGTTGATAATGGCGAGATTGCCCAAGGCATTTCCGGCAGTGATAAATGCCCGCTCGACACGTCCTTTCACCAAAATGCTCTGGATTCCCACGTCGGTAGTCCCTGCGGCAGTGGGATTGCCCGTGGCGACGATGGTGGCAGGGCGCTCTTCCGAGCCCCGCAGGTCGCCGCCGATTTTGATGGGGCCCAGTTTGACCCCGGCAAAGATGGATGCCGAGAGTTCGCCCTCCCCGGTAATGACGGAGCCTCCGATATTCACCGCAGCGACGGAGCCATTGGTGCCAATGAGAGCGCTGAAATCACCGTTGCCAATGAAATCGCCACCGATTTTTACGACACCCAGCGTGTCATTTGCAGTAATGACGGCGCTGCCCGAGCCTTCACCGCCCAGTACCGAGCCTGTAATTGTTGCGCTCCCTATTTTCGTAAAAGCCACCACGCTGCCGCTTTGCGAGCCCGAGCTCCCAATCAGGCTTCCGCCCACCTTTACGAATTGGATGTGCCCTTCGACGGCGGAAATAGTTCCGCTGGTGAGCCCCATGCCCCCACGGAGTGAGCCGCCCACCTGTAAGGACCCCATCCCTTTGGGCGCGAGAATGGATCCGGCATTATCGCCGCTGCCGCCTACCAGATCGCCCCGGACTTTGACCGTGCCGAGGCCCTCGGCAATGATCGAGCCTTCAAAGGGATTTGCACCCCCCACCAAGGAGCCGCCCACATTCACCACCCCAATGCGTCCCAGTGCTGTCGCGGAACTCGAGTCATCGACGTGGAGCTGAGCCTCCTTGATGTCCCCGCGTACCAGCAGGGAACCCACGGAACCCTGGATGCGGCTGACACGGTCGCCCGCTCCCGCCCCATCCCCCAGGGCACCGAGGGACTGCACTGTCAGTGATTTGAGCCCGAATGCCGGCAATTCGGAATTGCCCGCCACGATGCGTCCGAGGTCTCCATCGATGAGCACCTTTCCCAAGTCGATGCCCACCGCTGAGATCCTGCCCAGCGAAGCGAATCCATCGCCCCCCATGGGGCTAGGCTTCGCCGTCATGGTGATATTGGCTCCGAAGAAGGCCGGCGTATTCGTACCGAGATTGATCTCAAACAGCGTCCCCACGCCATCAGCGGGTCCGGAGAAGACGAAGTTTTCCGGTGAAAAAGTGCCCTTGGAAATCTTGATGGTGACGAGGTCGCCATCCAGTTCCGTGTAGGTGGCCGTGTTCCCGCGAATGTCCACGAGCTTTGCGGGGATCGCGGCCATGCCACGAATGCCCGACCCCGAAGGCAGGGTTCCCACCAGTGTCGCGGCGCCGGTGTCCAGGTTGATTTCGAAAAGCTCCAGCGCTGCTCCGTTTCCTTCCGCGAGCAGGGCTGTGCCGGGGCCGGTGATTTCAAAAGTGCCTGCGACTACGTTTTCGCCGAGCGCTCCGATGGTGCGCAGCTTGCCGGTCTCCCTGTTGATGGCCACGAGCACGTCCTGCCCATGGTCGATGCCAAAGAATTCGCTCGTCGTGGCCCGTGCGTAGCTGTTCGTAAACGCGACTGCGGAGACCGCAGGGTTTGCCAGGAAATTCACATCCCCAGCCGCGTAGGAGAGTTCGGGAAGGCTGACTGCTTGGGCCGTGCCGCCTATTTCGTAGCGGAAATGCTCGTCTACACTGGTGATGAGATGCAATTGATCGGTGGAGGGATCGAAATCCAATCCCACGCTGGTGCCCATCGGATTCAGGCCAACGATGCCCGTCACGGGATTCGCATCCCCATTGGTGTTGACCCGCATGAGGCGGTCATCCGTCGTAAAGGCGTAGAGTTCGCCGGTCTCCGGGCGCAGATCCAGCGCCACGATGTCTTCGCCGGCATTCAATCCAAAGATGGCGACATCGGTGAGAAAGACGCCCGGCGCTGCGGAGTCAAACGTCACAAGATGGTCACTGGCCGTCACGGCGTAGAGCACGGCGGGTGCGAGGCGGGCTTCGAGGGCTTCGATGTGGAATGGCTTGTTTTTCATAGGCGGCCATCGTGCGACCGCTCGCGATTTCGCGGAATGGCACCCCGGAGCCACCCTTGGCCCGCCCGCTCTGCGCGAGTGGCACCATAGTGCTATTCCCATTCAAAATGCGGTCTGCTTGATTGGAGGCGTGACCATCACCCGTCGCATCCTTTTCCAAATCGCCATCGCCGCAGGCCTGGTGATCCTGATCGCATCGGGTGTGACGTATGGGCTGGTGTATCGCACGGTGGAGCAGCAGGGGCTCGACCACCTGCGCGACTATGTGGCCGAGCGTGCGCGCGTGGAGGAAACCAGGCTCCTGCACGTGCGCGAAAACCTGGAGACGGTGCGGGGCATCTTTCTCCGCCGCTTCTCACCACCCCCGCCGCGGGATGTGCAGCAGCAGTGGGATCGGTGGTTTGAATTGCATCCCGATGGCGCATGGCGCAGCCGCCGTGAATACGCGGATGGCCGGAAGTGGGCGACCGTGTGGGTGGGCAAAGGCGCGCCGCTCACGGTGGATATCCAGACGCAGATCCTGCGCGCCTACAATATCAGCAACGACTTCCTGCCGGGCTGGGTGGACACATTTCCGAGCCTCTATTTCGTTTTTCCCTGCCAGGCAAATGTGGGGTTCGACCCGCGCATCCCCAACTGGGTCTGGGACACCCCGGCGGATTACGACAACAATGCCATCGAAGCCGTGGCGAGCGCGAACCTTGCGAACAATCCGTCGCGCCAGATCGTGTGGAACGGAGTCATCGAGGAACCCGTTTCCAAGCGCCCCTATATTGCGGTGATGCTACCCATTGATGTGGATGGTAAAAACATTGCGAACGTGGGCCATGATATCGACGCGTGGCGGCTGCTGGATGACTCCACACGGAGCAGTCTGCCGGGCGTGACACACTTTGTTTTTAGCGCCGATGGCAGACTCATCGCCCATCGCGACAAGATGCCGCAAATTATCGTGGGCAAGGGCCGTTACACCATGCAAGGCAGTGACGACCCTTCCCTGCGCAGCCTTTACAAAGCCGCCACCGATTCAAAAACGCCTCTGTCCACGGGCTATGATGAAACCAGCGGCAGCTACTTCGGCGTCTCCCGTCTGGCAGGTCCCGGCTGGTTTTTTCTCACCACGATGCCGGGCAGCCAGCTTCGCGAAAAGGCGTTCACCTCGGCGCGCTGGGTGCTGTGGTCCGGGTTCACATCGCTGGCACTCGTCCTGATATTTTTTGCGGGAATCCTCCGCCGGCAGATCGCGCAACCTCTTGCGGAGCTCGCCCGGGCCACCGGCCAGATGAGCGGGGGCGATGCCACTGCCCGCGCGGTCGTGGCAGGCCGCGATGAACTCGGTGCGCTCGCGGGATCCTTCAATGAAATGGCCTCACGCGTTTCTTCGCGGGACGCTGAGCTGCGCGAACTCAACCAGCAACTCGAGCAGCAGGTCGAGTCGCGCACGGCCGAGCTCATGGAGAGCAACCAGCACCTCGATCAGGCCCGCAAGGAGGCCATCGGCGCGCTGGCCGCAGAACGCGAACTCAACGCGATGAAGAACTCCTTCATCTCCATGGTATCGCACGAATTTCGCACTCCGTTGGGTGTCATCCTCTCCGCCACCGATGTGCTCGATCGCTATCTCGACCGGCTTCTCCCGGAGGAGCGTCGCGAGCATCTCGACATGATTTTTCGCTCGGTGCGAAATCTTACCCAGCTCGTGGAAAACACGCTGCTGCTCGGCAAGGTCGAGGGTGGACGCCTGCCCTTCAAGCCGGCGCCCATCGACCTCTCCAGCCTCGTACATCAACTCATCGATGAAATCGCTTCCGCGACCAATGCGCGCTGCCCCGTGGAATGCGTCGTGGCATCGGACCTCGCGGGGGTCAGCGCCGATGCCGACCTGCTGCGCCACATCGTCACCAATCTGCTTTCCAATGCGGTGAAGTATTCCGAGCCGGGCTCGCCGGTCACCATCACCCTGGAGCGTCGGCAGAGCGATGCTGTCATTGAGGTGCGCGATCGGGGCATCGGCATCCCCGAGGAAGATCGACGTCACCTCTTTTCGTCTTTTGCCCGCGCCGGCAATGTGGGGGAGCGGCCTGGCACCGGCCTCGGCCTGCTCATCGTCAAGCGTTGCGCGGAACTCCACGGCGGGAGTGTCGCCATTGACAGTTCCCCGGGTCGCGGCACCACCGTCACCATCACCCTGCCTCTCTTTGCCCTGAATCCATGAAAACCGTTCTCATCATCGAAGATCAGCCCGACATGCGGAAAAACCTCGCGACCATCCTACGCATGGAAAGTTTTACCGTGCTCATTGCGGAGAACGGCACGGAAGGCCTGGCGCTCGCAAGCGAGGAAAAGCCCGACCTGATTTTGTGTGATGTGATGATGCCCGGCATGGATGGCTACGGAGTCCTGCGCAGTCTCCGGGAAGACCGCACCGTGGCAGGCACGCCCTTCATCTTTCTCACGGCCAAAGGCGAGAAGCACGATGTGCGCACCGGCATGAACCTCGGTGCGGACGATTACCTCACCAAGCCGGTGACGGCGACGGATCTGCTGGCAGCCATCCACGCCCGGTTTGCGCGTGAGCAGCAGCGCGCCCCCGCGGCATTCCAACCCAACTTTAGCTCCTACGCCCCACTGGAGTCCCTGGGCCTGACTCCACGTGAGGCCGAGGTGCTCCTGTGGGTCGCGCAGGGCAAGAGCAACCCGGAGATCGGCACCATTCTAGGGGCCGCCTTGAACACCGTGAAAAAGCACCTGCAAGCTATCTTCGAAAAACTCGGAGTGGACAACCGAAACGCCGCCGCCATGCGTGCAGTCGAAACTCTCGCCTGATGGCATGTAGATGCCAGGAGCGGAAACACAGAGCGGCGGCATCTTTCGCCGACTTTCAACCACGAAGTGCAGAGCCTATTACCTCCCTCAATTCTCCGGCGTATCCCTCAATTTTTCGTCACTGGTCCTGCGGTCTGTGAAAAATGCAAGCGCTCCCCCGAGCATCATAAGCCCACCGCCGATGAGGATGCAAAGGCCGTGGAAAAATCCGCCCACGCCAACCAGCACCGCTCCGAGGATCAACGTCCACTCACCTGCGCGGTTGAGGCGGGATGGCAGATGGCGGTATCGGCTATTGCGTCGGCTCATACTTCCACGCGGTCCTCGCTGGCTCTGGATATGCGGTTGCTCATCTGGTTTCCGGGTTCAGGGAAGCAGAGTGCTCCCAGCCTGTGTTTTATCCCATGGCACTTTGGAGGGGGATGATGGCCAAGACTGGGCCTGCCGGCGTTGCTGAACGAGGGCCAGCGCCACAACCAACACTCACGACTTTGAGTTTTTCTGGTCAAGCAACGTGGCGATCGATTCGCCTGTCGCACGACCTACCTCCACCCACTCGCCGCCCAATGGATCGGCTACCGATTTTTTCCGCCCTAGAATTTTGCCCACGAGGAATGCGACCCCTGCGATTCCCAGGATGCGCCCCATTTGATTTCCCGGGGGAGCTGGCTTTGCGAATTGCGGAACGGCGGCTGGGGCCATCGGTGGTTCGTGCTTTGGAGCAGGAGTGGCGTTTTCGGTCGCAGGTGCGGCTGGCTCCGCATTCTCTGCTGGCAGCACAGTGCGGCCATGCGCCTGTGCATAAACCCGTGTAAACTCCGCTCCGAGCAGAAGGATGCAGGAGGCGAAGTAGATCCACAGGAGCAACAAAATGACCGAGCCCGCAGCGCCATAGCTGGAAGCTGTGCTCTCGCGGCCCAGGTAGTAACCGAGTCCGAACTTGCCCAATTCGAACAGCAACCCCGTGGCGACTGCGCCTGTCCATACGTCCCGCCATTCCACCTTGGCGTCGGGCAAGACTTTAAAAATCAGGGCGAAGAGTGTCGTCACCACTGACAGCGAAACGAAGAAACTCACCGAAGCCCATACCACTTCGGGCAGTCCCAGAAAGTGATTGAGGGTGGTGCTGATGGCCGCGACAGCGCTGGTCAGCAGCAGCGAGACGAGCAACAGAAAGCCAATCACCAGCACCATCCCGAAGCTCAGTAGGCGTTCCCGTAAAAAACCACGGATGCCTGCGCCGGGTTTCTGTTTCACCTTCCAGATGGTATTCAGGGCCTCCTTCAGTTGACCGAAAACTCCCGATGCACCGATGAGAAGGGTAACAAAACCAGTGATCGCTCCGATCCAACCGTGGCCTGGCTTTGCGGCGCTCTTCACGAGGGACTGTACCCCCTCGGCCGCCTGAGCCCCGATGTATTTTCTCAGTTCGTCATCCAACTTTCCCTGCACTGCCTCGGGCCCCACTGCGAGGCCCGCGATGCTGATTGCGATGATCAGCAACGGGGCGATGGAGAATATGGAATAGTACGCCAAAGCTGCACTCAGGTTTAGCGCACGGTCGTTCATCCATGCGCTCACCGTGTCCTTCAGCATTTGAAACACTGACTTATGAGCGGGTGCATTCATGGCGTCTTGCCAGGCCTGAATCAATGCCGCATCGCCTGGTTCCGCCAGGCAACCCATGCCCCGAAGGCAGGTTTCGCAGCGACCATCGCAAATTTAAGCAAGCCCACCCACCGGCTGGACGGCTTTGAAGGCGTGACGATCACATAGCCCGGTGGAATGGGTGGCTTTGCAGGCTTTCTGCGTAGTAGCAGCAGGGCCAGTACTCCTACCACAGCTGCGCCGCCGCCCAACCAGAGGTTCTTCTTCGCGATCCACGATCGGCGGAAGCGATTGACGGGGTTGGCTTCCACTTTGAGCACCTCTTTCGTTTGGTGCACTGCGCGGCGGCTTTCATCCAACTCGCGCATTAACGTTGAGATTTCATTGTTCATTCAAAATCCTTTTTGAATTCCGCGCGGCTGAGAGGGAAAACGGATATCTTGAGCCGGCGTTTAAGCATAAGTGCAAACACGACCGCCACCCCTACATGGGCAAGGCCAGTTCCAAGCATGATGAGCACCCATATCCCGGCGATAGCTTTGCAGAGCCAGGCAATCGTAAATCCGATGGTGAGTGCGAAGAACAAGTAGGCGACAATCAGCGAGCAGGCTGCGGCAGCTCCCAAGCCTGCCATCACACCAGCCCACCTCGCAGCGACCCGTCCCTCTATTGCAAAGAGGGACCACCGGGCGCGGAGGTGCCTGGTTGCCGCGGAGGCAAAGTCTTTCCCGGCACCCCACGCGCTTTGGTCCTTTTTCAGGTCCTCGACCATCTTAGCGGCGGAGCGTATAGCCTATGAGGATGCCGGCAGCGAAGGCCGTCAATACGGTGGAGACTGGATTCTCCCGCGCGTATTCAACGCTGTCTTCGCCAAACGTGCGCACCTTGGAACTCGCGCTGGAGTAAAGATCACTCGCTCCCTCACGGAGGTCCGAAAGCTTTTCGCCCACTTTGTCGCGCAGGTCGCTGGCTGCATGTCCAATTTTACTGCCGAGATCGGAAAGTTTTTCACCAGCGATGGCAGCAGCGCCGGAAGCCTTTTCTTTCAGGTCAGTACCTGTCTCCTGAATTGCCTGCTTGGCGTCGTTCGCCAGTTCGGCGGCACGCTGGTCGAGAGGAGGTTTTGGCTGGTAGGATGGATTCGGATCGTTGGGATTCATAGTGTTTGTATTCCCCATGCTATCGCCTGGAATCCATGCGTTGCGTGTATGCAGAAGGACAACTTGTGAAGCATCCGAATGGCACTGCTGATGCGATGAATTACCAAAACCTAACCATGAAAGAATCCGACTCATCCACTCCCGAAACTACCAAGCAACTGTCATCGCTCTCCCAACTTTGCAAACGCGGCGTCAATTACATCCGTGAAAACCCCGCATACGCGGTTGCGGGCTCACTGGCCGCAGGCTTGGTTGTGGGCTGGTTGCTGCCGCATCGTGAGCCCACCTGGCAGGAGCGCTACGTCGCAGGCCCCATGGGCAAGGCGAAGCAACTGCTTCACGCTGCCGCGGAGTCTGCCTCGGAGGGAATGCACACCGTGACCGAGACTGCTTCCGATGCAGCGGGGCATGCCGGGGATTACGCGCGGAAGCTGAGGAAATATCTGTTCTCCTAAATTCGCATTTTTATGAAATCACTCGACGAACTACCCACTCAAGACAAAGCCCCAAGCGCAGCATCCCAGTGGTGTGAGCAGACGGCAAAGCGCATCCAGAAAAAGCCTTATCAGGCCATAGTGCAGGCTGCGCTCGCTGGGTATGCACTGCGGTTTTTGCCCGTGCGGCGCATTTTGTCAGGAGCCATGCGACTGGTCGTTCCGGGCATCTTTTTGGCCGGACTTTACCAAATCTCGAAGAGCCTGCCGGTGGTGCAGCCTGATAGCATCAAGGAATAACCAGGAACTCTTCCGCGGCATAATAATTTCGCGAGCCGCGATTCTCAGCGCAGGTGTCTATTCACCTGCGCTGATTTTGCGTACCGGAGTAAATGGCCTGCGCTGCTTATTGCCGCAGCAGGTTGCCGAAGCATCCACCCCCTCTGGCAAAACCGATTCCGAGGTATATGAAACCTCTCCAGTTTAAGCCTTTTGAAAATCTTCCCGAGCTTGCCCAGATAGAAAGCGAGTTCGGGCGGAACGTTTCGAATGGAGAGCGAGTGCTCTCGGGGATCGTCGGGGCCGCGCTTTCGTTGCTCTCGCTGAGGGGAGGCATCCTTTTTAGATTGGGGTCGCTCGCTGCCAGTGGGTTTTTCCTGCACCGGGCTGCCACAGGCCGATGCAAGCTCTACGAGGGTCTTGGCATGGATAGCCGGCATCCGGATCGGCCTCATCTTTTTACCCACGCGACGAAGGTCGAGGCCTCTGTGGACATTGCATGCGGGCGGGAGGAGCTTTATGAGTTCTGGCGCGACCTCGGGCAGTTGCCGCGCGTGATGCGTCATGTGAAATCCGTGCTCGAATCGAAGAACGTTTCGCATTGGGAAGTGCGTGGCCCTCTGGGCCTCACGCTTCGCTGGGATGCCGAGATCGTGAATGATCGTCCCGGGCAAATCATCGAATGGAAATCTGTGGAAGGATCGTCCATCGCCCATGAAGGCTCTGTGCGATTCGAGCAGGCGAAAGACAAAAAGACCCGGGTGAAAGTGTCATTCGAGTATGAGCCGCCCGCAGGGAAGATCGGGGCGATGTTTGCGCAACTCATCGGCAGCTCACCGCAAGCTGATTTGGAGGAGGATTTGGAGCACTTCAAAGAATTTGCCGAACACGAGTGGCCGGCTCGCAGGTTTTGAAGGCTACCACCTACGTGCCAATGAGCATCAAGCGCATTGAATTCTGCATCAAAGGAGCAGACGGCTCCATTCTTCGGGAGCCGGGTTTCGTGGAGCATTGTGGGGAGCTGCCTATCGCAGTGATGCGTGCGGTGGAGGATTTTCTGGAGTTGAACGAGCAGGAAAAAGCACTGCCACTGATGATCCACGTCTACGCCGCTGACGCTGCCGCATCCTGTTGAGACGCGCCCCCGCAAGTTGATGCTGCCGATTCTCCGGGCCGCTGATACAGTGTCCGTCATGAACGACTGGAAAATAGATTTTCGCAGTGTGTGGGATCGCGGGTGCGCAGCCTGGCACACAGGCCGCCGATCTGCGCAGGAGATGTTTTCGCCGGACGACGTGGCGTTTCTCGCCACGCTCGGATGCACGGCGCAGGAGCTGTTCGATTTTGTCGACGACTCGCTCAACTACGGGGATGTCGATTTCGAGACCACGCTCGCCGTGACCGAAATTCGTCGCGATTACTTTCTCACCGTTATGCACGGCAAGCCGACTGGGCGGGTGGTTGAGATGAGTGACCTGCCTGCGAAATCGGCGAAAGTCGACGGCATCGCATGGCTTCCCCGGCTCATCGTGAAAGCCCGCGCCAAGCTGCGCGGCGAGATGAATCCAGACCTCATGTATGGCTGCGGCGGTGATCGCCCGTTTCTCCGCGAGCACGGCATGACGCTCCCCCAGTTTTTGCAAATCGTCTGGGACAAGGGCGAGGATGATCGCGCGATTATCGACGCAGTGAAGGCCGCTGCTGCGCGTAGTTGACGGAGGGCCGCCCCATGCGCGGCCAGTATGACGGACTACAAGTCCGTCTCACCTTTATTTGGAAGGCTTCGGCAACGCAAAGGCGACCAGGCTGCCTCCGCTCGGGCGTCCTGATTTTCCGCCGCCGGCTGAAATGACGACGTATTGCCGGCCATCGACCATATAGGTGCTCGGTGTGGCGTTTCCGCCAAAGGGGAGCTTGGCCTGCCAGAGGATTTTTCCCGTCTCCTTGTCGAAGGCGCGGAACGTCTCGTCGGCGGTGGCACCGATGAAAATCAATCCGCCAGCGGTCACCACGGGTCCGCCGTAATTCTCCGTGCCGGTGGGCGGGATTCCCCGTGCTGTCAACGCGGCGTACTCGCCGAGCGGCACCTTCCATTTGATCTCGCCGGTATTCAGATCGACGGCATTGAGCGTGCCCCATGGTGGCTTGATCGCGGGGTAGCCCTCCTTGTCGAGCCAGCGGCGGAATCCGCCGAAGGCATACATCGAGGCAGGATCGGGCGGTGTGTTCGGCGTGCCTGCTTCCTTGCGCGTCGCGGTCGGGGCTTCATCGAGCACATAGCTCAGGATGGCGTTGCGCTTGGCCTCGGGCATCGTGGCATATGCGGGCATGCGGCCACCGCCCTGCCGGGTGATTTGTTCCACCTCCGCACGCGTCTTTCGCTTGGCGATGTCGAGCAGGGGAGGGAATCCCGCGACGACGTTGCCCTTGCGATCCAGGCCGTGGCAGGCTGCACAGGCAATCATGTAATCCTGCTCGCCGGGGACGAGGGGAGTGCCGTCCGCGCGGCGAGTCTCCACCATCTGCATGAGCCAGGGCATTTCGTTGATATTCACATAATAGACACCCTCGGGGTCCGCCGCGCCGCCACCCCACTCCATGCCGCCATCAAACCCCGGGAACATCACCGTTTCATTCAGGCTTGGTGCCGGGAAGGGTCCGAAGTTGGGCGACGCCTTGATGCGAACGAGCGTCAGTTGATGTGTCTCGGGCGAGATATTCGATGCGTCCTCCTCGGTGTATCGCTGGCGCATGAGCGGCGCGGGCTTGGTGGGGAATGGCTGCGTGGGCCACGCTTTTTCCCCGCGCAAATCCGACGCTGGGACAGGGCGCTCCTCGATGGGCCACAGGGGCTCGCCGGTGACGCGATTGAAAACAAAGAGCAGGCCGTGTTTCGTCCCCTGCGCCACGGCATCGACCTTCTGGCCCTTGTGCGTAACGGTGAGCAGGACAGGCGGGCAGGGG
>JAYUWZ010001046.1:0-2632 GCA_043753265.1 Verrucomicrobiaceae bacterium | reverse complement strand
GTTTCGCCGGGGGAGCTTTGCGAGGAGGAACAGCGTTTTGAAGTCCGGCCGCAGGTCGAAAAGGTTTTTCGGGGCGATTTGCCCTGCCATCACTGCATGGGTGGCCCCCGCTTTGGTCACAAACGAAAGCAGTTTGCCCAACTGTCCCACGCGCATCCACGCGATCTCGTCCACTTCCCGAGCCAGTTCCTCGCGGGTTTCCCCTGTGAAGGCTGCTGCCACAACCCGTTGCACGCCCGCCCGCCGGGCTCCTCGCACCATGGCAAAGGGGTAGGTTCCATTTCCGGCAATGATCGCAAGTGTGTGTGGTAGTTCCAAGCGGGTGAAGCGTATCGCCCCGGTTGTGCGCAATTCAATGCTCAACCGCAGTTGCGGAAGGGCTCATTTCTCAGCGAGTTCCGCCGCGAGTTTTTTGAGTTCTTCGCTCTTGGGGTTCAGCTCCATGGCCTTTTGCACCGCCTGCCGGGCTTTGGGGAGTTCGCCGAGTTCCTTGTAAATCTGCGCAAGCGCATACCATCTTTTGTGGTTCTCCTGATCCAGCCGGGTTGCGGCTGCCTGCAGGACGAGGGCTTCCTTCCATTCACCTCGGTCTCCGAGAATCTGGGCCAGGTTTGCCAGTGCGCGATCCTGGTTCGGGTTCAGTTCTATCGCCTTGCGAAAGCACCGCTCCGCAATTTCCGCCCGCCCGCGGAGTTTCCACACGTTTCCCAGCCCGAGCAATACATCGGCATTCTCCGGGACATAGGCATGTGCTTTCTCCAGTGCAGTCTGTGCGCGCTCCAGATACGGGGCTGCTTCTTTCTCGGGAAGTTGCAGAAGGAGCACCGTGTCGGTCGCGCGGATTCCGGCCTTGTAAAAGTCGAGGCTCCATAACCCGATGTCGGGCCTGGGAGTGGTGGTCCACCACGCTGCCGCCGCTGCCAGGGCTCCGTATGCAAGAGCGGGAACCAGTGCCCGGCTCGCTAGTTTCTCCCACAACCATGCCAGACCTCCCAGCGAGAGCAGGATCAGACCCGGGGCTGCCGTGAGGCGGTAGCGCTCTGTGATGAACACGGGGAGAAGGGCCAGCATCAAAATAAGCACGCCCCCAGCAACCCACCGAAGTCGCTTCCAATACCCGAGTGAAAGAATCCCCGCCAAAGCCAGCGGAGAGAAATATCCCCATCGCAACCCGGGTGGAATGAGGCCCTCGCTTCGGAGTAACCGCAAAATCGAGAGGTCGTCATATTGGAATGTATTCCAGTAATTATCAACTTTGACACCCATCAATCGCAACCATGCGACTCGATTCGTCGAAATCCATTCTTGTGCCTTCGTTTTCCAGTATCTCGAGGCCTCGGAACGTTTCAATTCACGGCCCATGGCTCGCTCGGGAATTTCGATGGAGTCTGTAAGCAGGCCTTCCTGGCTCGCGCTAAGCCCATCTGGGATCTTGGTGTAACCATTTGCTGTGGAGTGGTTACCGAGATAAAAATTCAAACCGTCGTGAGCGGAAAAGAGGACGGGATCCTGTGCGTAGAAGTAATTGTGGATCCAGCAAGGGGAACATCCAGCGTACAAGCCTGCCAGCAAGGTAACGATCGCCCCGACTGAACCGGCAATTCGTTTTCGAAGGCCTTTGCCTTTTGAAACGGTGAGCGCAATGGCCAAAATAATCAGCGGGAGAAGCATTAGGACTGTTGCCACGAGCATGGCGACTATTCCCAAGAGCAGGCCCATCCAGAGCCATGGGCGCCACCATGATACCCTGGCATTTTCGTGGATGCATACGAGCCAGTAAACAATTCCCCAAAAGGCACATACGACCCATGCCGAGGGCATGTGGATGGCGGAAAAAACCTGTGCCGGCGTGTAGGCAGCCCAGCAAGCTGCCGCGGCAACGCCGATGCCTGTGCCGCGCCGCGACTCCCTTGTGCTGGGACCGCCAAATATCCTCCGAGAGAGCAGAAACAAAAAGGTGGCTGTGCCCGCGTGAAACGCGGCCTGGATGGCACCCACCAGAAACGGTGACTTATCCGGGTCGTAACCACCGGTGAGGGAGTAGATTCCGGTAAGCGCGTAGGCATAGCCAGGCATGCCATAAAAGGCGGTCCCTGGAAAATTGGCCTCGCCTTTTTTCCACGGAATCTCACCGGAAAGCTTCCGAGCCCATTCCCTGTAGAAACGCATGTCGTCGCTGTCTGGAACAAAGTGCCGCGACTCTGAAAGATTGAGCACCAGAAGAAACTGCAGGGCAAACGCCGCCAGAAACACCCATAGAGCGGTTCTTCCGCGGGGATGCGATGTCGATGGGGGCGGGTTTTCAATCATTTGTAGAAAAAGTCAAAAATTCTAGAATTGGTCAAGGCGCTTGGCATCGCGGCTGCTTTTACATTCTTCATCCGGAGCGAGTCGCTCGTTCTGGTCACTCAGACATATAAAACAACACCGAACTAATACCATGCTTCGCAAACTCAATAACAAACGCGCTGGGGGCTTTACCCTAGTTGAAATCATGATCGTTGTGGCCATCATCGCCCTTCTGGCGGCGATTGCCGTGCCGAACTTCCTCCGCAGCCGCAAGCGCTCGCAGGCCACGATGGTCCTCGAAGACCTTCGCCAGATTGACTCGGCCATCGACCAATACGCCATT
>JAYUWZ010001045.1:0-2636 GCA_043753265.1 Verrucomicrobiaceae bacterium | reverse complement strand
TCCTTTTCGTTGCGCGACAGGAGCTGTACGTCGCCGCCTTGTTTCAAGGCTTCCGCGCGGTAGCCGTCGAACTTGAGTTCATACTCCCAATCTCCATTTTGCGGAGGCTCGGCGACGAGCGTGGCCTTCATCGGCTCGCTAAACTTGAGCGCAACGCGCGCTGACTTTTTCCGAACGCCCGGCGCTGGCCTGCCTTTGGGTGCCGGTGCTTTGGCGAGAGGCTTTCCCCGTTTCGCCTTGCCCGATTCCCACACGGAGTCGTGCTTCGCGGCGATCTGTTTCATGCTTCGGCCGGAGATGCAGGATGCGTCATCCTTCGTTTTGCTGATGGGTTTGTGATCCTCTCCGCTCTTGATGAGCAGCCACTCGTTACCCTCACCGTGCTTGATGAGCACGAGGGTCCATTCGCCACGCAGCTTTTTACCCGTGAGTGCGAAATGCAGTTTTCCCTCCGCCAAATCCTTGGCGGTGGTGGAGCCCAGGCACTCGAAGGTGCCGGTGTCCCAGAGCATCACGGTGCCGCCGCCATACTGGCCCTCGGGGATCGTTCCCTCAAACCCGCCGTATTCCAGCGGGTGGTCTTCGACCTGCACGGCGAGGCGCTTCTCGCCTTTTTCAAAAGGGACGCCCTTCGGCACCGCCCAGGACTTCAGCGTGCCACCGACCTCCAGACGGAAATCGTAGTGCAGCCGGGATGCGTCGTGTTTTTGGATAACGAAACGATTGCCCGCACCTCGGGCCTGCTTCCCTTTCGGCTCTGCGGTTTTTTTGAAATCACGCTTTGCCCAGTACGTTCCCAGCTCTCCCTTGGCGGCCTTGGGCTTGGATGAGCGGGCGGCTTTTTTCCGAGGTGCTGGCTGTTTAGCGCCCATGGCCAATCCTTATGCCGCTTTGCGGCGCGGCTTCTCGGCGGCCTTTTTCGGTTTGGCCTTTGTCTTTTTGGCAGGCTTCGATTTTGAGCTGCTCTGGGAGAGGCTTTGCTGAAGCACCGAGACGAGGTCGATCACGTTGGTGGCTTTCGCCTTTTTCGTTTTCGTTGGCATGGGCTGGTCTCCGTGTTCCGCTTTTTCCTCGATGACCTTCAGCAGGCCCTCGCGGTATTCGTCCACATACTCCTCGGGATTCCATTCGTCCGACATCGAGTCGATGAGGGCGGTCGCCATTTGGAGTTCCTTTTTGCCAACGGTGTCGGTGCTGGGGAGCTTGAATTCATCCACATCCCGCAGCTCCGTTGCGAAGTGCATCAACTCCAGCATGAGGCCCTTGTCCTGCGGCTTCACTGCGGCGAGGTGCTGTCGCGTTTTGATGACCACCTTGGCTATGGCGATTTTGCCGCTCGCCTTGAGCGCATCGCGCAGGAGCACGTAGGCCTTGTCGCCGCCCTTTTGCGGCTCCATGTAGTAGGGTTTGTGGAAGTAAATGGGATTCACCTCGGCGAGTTTGACAAAACGGGTGATGTCCACTGTCTGCGTCGCCTCGATGTCGACGCGTTTGAAGTCGTCGTCCTTGAGCACGATGAACTTGCCCTTTTCGTGCTCGTAGCCCTTCACAATTTGATCCCACGGCACCTCTTTGCCATCGGCCTCCGCCACGCGTTTGTAGTTCACGGGGCTCAGATCCTTGGAACGGAGCAGCCGGAATTTCAGGTCCTCCGTCCGCGTGGCGGGGTAGAGGGCGATGGGGATATTCACCAAGCCGAAGCTGATGGCTCCTTTCCAGATGGCGCGCATGGTTATGACCTGCCTTTCTGCGGGGTGGTTAAATGGAATTGCCGTTTCATCCTTCATGAATCGAAACCAGCAAGGGTGGTGCGCTTGTGGAAGAATGGACGTTATGGCAGCGGGCGCATGGAGAGCACGGCATCGCGGGCAGAATGCCACGCAACCCTACATTTTTGATTGCAGCGATCCTTGCGAATGGGGATCGTTCCCACCGGAATGAATCAACCGGAAAGCCCCACGCCATGGCAGCGTAGAATCGTGTGGCGCGCGTTAACGTCGCTGGCAATTGCGGCGATTTTCGCCGTCGCCATTGGTTTCATTTATGCGTTTTCGTGGGTGATGGGCGTCCTCCAGCCCATCCTCGTACCCTTCGCCATCGCAGGGGTGCTGGCGTATCTGCTCGATCCCCTGGTGGTGCGGTTGGTGAGGTTTGGGACCACCCGTGCGCGCGCGGTGAGCGCCGTGTTCATCGTGGCAACCCTCGCATTTGTGGGCGTGCTCTTTTGGATTATCCCCATCGTTTCCACGCAGACGGAGAAGCTCGCGGGCCGGTTCCCCGTTTACACCTACCAGGTGCGGGTGGGTATTGCGAACTTTGCGAAGAAGATGCGCGACAATTACGGGCTTCAGTTGCTCCCGGAGGAGATGCTGGTGGTGCCTCCTCCGAGGCCAAAAAAGACCACATCGCTGCCGCCCATCGCCATGCCATTGGTGGAGCTGCCAAACGGCGGCGCGAAGCTCGAACCGGTTCCCGAGGTGCCCAAGGCCACAGCCCCCACTCCTACTCCCGCAGAGGCTCCGGTGGAGGCCATTATTCCGCAGATCGTGGCTCCTCCGGCGGAATCCCTGGGAACTGCAAAAATTCCACCGCTGCCGCCCGATGCCGCGACGATGCGCGCGCCGGATAAAAAGCCC
>JAYUWZ010001044.1:0-2640 GCA_043753265.1 Verrucomicrobiaceae bacterium | reverse complement strand
GTGAGGAAGCCAAATGCCGTGCCGCCATTGTCGAAGTCCGCGCTCATCACGCGAATCGCCCCGATGCTTTTCGAGGCTACGACTGAATTGTCGAAAGCGGCCGTTGCCGAACGAATGGCGAATGACCGAATGGATCCGCCGTCGAAGAAAACGCCGCCGTCAAAGGGATGCGCCGGGTCGGCAGGGGTGTAGCCAGCGAAGATCGTGCTGTCCTTCAACTTCAGCGCGGTGAATACGCCGATGCTATCCGCGGTAATGGATGCGCCGTACATGCCGCCGGTTATGTTCACCAGGGCCAGGGTGTTTTTGAGTTCCGGGTCGCCGCTTTCCAGCGCGAGCGTGCCCCTGAAATCCCCCGCGAGGCCAGCCTTCACGTCGCCGGTCACTGCGAGCGTTCCCATTGCCACAGCTTTGATTTCAGCCTCTCCGATTTGTGCCGCGCGCAAAACCTGAATGGTGCTTTCGACTGTGATGTCCACTCCGTCCTTAATTTCATGGAAGACGAACACGCTCTTGTCTGTGGCCAGGCCGCCGGCAGTGATGCTCGCAGTGCCGAGCATGTCGCGCGCGATGAACCTGCCTATCTTGCCGATCGCGGAGAAATCGCCCGCGAGGTTTCCGGTGAGAATGACCGTGTCGAATTGTTGTGCGGAGAAGGTGGCATCGCCAATCGCGCTGGCCCTCACCGAGGCCACGGTGCTCGCCAGCGAGACCGATACGCCATCCGCAACGCTGCGCAGCGCCAGCACAGTGCGGTCGAGCGCGGAGCCCCCGGCGGTGATGGATGCGGTGGAGGCGAGATCTCCCGCAACCAAGGCACCGAGATGACCGGCAATATTGATTTGCGCCGCGACATCCGGACTCAAGCCAGCCACCTTGTCGCCAGCGATGGTCATCTTCACTGCGGAAGGCAGATTGATGATGGCTTCGCCAATGCGCGCCGCCTGAAAAGTGGTCACAGCAGTGCCGATGGAGATGGACGATCCATCCGCCACCGCATGCAGCCGCACGCTGGTTTTGGCTCCCTCTGCGCTGCCGGTGATCACGTCGGCGCCGTTGACGAGGTCGCCCAGGACGATGGCACCAATTGCACCGTCGAACATCACTCCACCGCCATAAAAATCGGCCTTTGGGGCGGAGAGCGATTTGAGGGCCGCGCCATCCACACCGGTGATGAGCCCCACTTCGAGACGTCCGTCGCCATTGGGCGCGCGCTGCACCACGGTGATGGTGAGAACGCTGTCCTTCAGCGTGGTGCCCTCCACCACCAGGCTGGCCAGCGCGCCTTTTCCATTGTGGTCGGGGTCATCCAGCGAGTAGCCGATGAGGCCCGGCCCGGTAAGCTTGATGGTGTATTGGTCGCCATCCTCCTCGGTGAAGGTAACGACTTTGCCGGGGACGAGATTGACGTTGCCGAGCGCGTTTTCCAGCAGGGGGACGTTCCCTCCGGGAACAAATACGCCGTTGGGCTGTTTCTTCGCGATCGCGACGGTCAGCAGATTCCCATTCGCATCAAAGAGCGGTACTGCGTGATCATTCGTCGTGAGAAATCCTCCGTTGGGTGCCCCGCTGAAAGTATCGATCGGTCCACCGAGCACACTTGAGCCAACGATGGAAATTTTTGCCCCCGCCGGCAACAGGGGCAGCGCGATGTTCTGTGTGCCGTCCAGCTTGTCGAAGTGTAGCGTGATGCCCGCCACATCGTTGTCGCCCGTGGTGATGTGGATGGTCGCGTTGTAAATCGGCTGGCTGAAGCGGGGGACAAAATTCGTGGTGGGTGCCACGATGGATGCCTGCAAGCCCGTCGTGCCTCCGCTGCTGCCTCCCAGCACAGCCATGAGATAGGCGTGGTCGTTTTGCTCGGTAGCGCCATCGCTCCATTGCTCGGCGAGCGGCAGCAGGGTGCTGCCAAACACCGCGGAGTCCAAACGCGGCGCCGTCTGGCTCATCACGTCGCCGGGATTGGAATCTGAAAGATGCCGCAGGCCCAGATTATGCCCCACTTCATGCGCAATCGTTACGACCAGGTGGTCGATGAGCGAGCCGCTTTGGAAAAAGCCCGCGAACTCGCCTGAGAAGATCACTGCCTTGTCCCGGTGGTTGAGATTGCCCACGTCCGGCGCCCCCGCAAGACCGAGCAGCGAGTCGTTCCCCAGATTGAACAGTTCGCCCACGGATGCCTGTCCGCCGGGGAACTGGCTTTGCACCAGCGGATTCGCGTTGCTCAGGTCGAGCATCAGGTCGTTCGTGCCGCCTACCACGACCGTTCCGTAATCTCCGTAGAGCGGCTCGTCTGCGACGAAGCGGATGTCGTAGGCGGCGTACTTTTCGTTGAGCTTCGCAATAATACTGTCGATGAGCGTCTCAAGCTCCTCCGCGGAGCCAATATCCTCTGGCTTGAACGCGGGCACCTCGGCGGTGATCCCCGGGCCGAACTGGCCATCCAGCGTCGCGCCGTCGAAATCCACGTAGATGGTTTCCTGCGTCTGGAATCGCACATTATCCACCAGCACAGCGGAATCGGTCTGCCCATCGCCCACATCGCTGATGCGCAACTCGACGTTGAGCGTGGTGACGCCTTCCGGGACCTCGTAAGTGAGGGTGATCTTGTCCGTGCGACCATCGAAATAGGTGCCCGTG
>JAYUWZ010001043.1:0-2642 GCA_043753265.1 Verrucomicrobiaceae bacterium | reverse complement strand
CGCAGCGGCGAAAGCGTCGACGTCTATGCTGCGGGTGCCATTTTGTTCGAGATGTTCGCAGGGCGGCGGCTTTTCCAATTTCCCTCCAATGCCACGCTGTCCGAAATACGGCGGGCGATTCTCGAGGACACTCCCCCTCGCTTGCGGGACGTTTGCCCCTCCGCCCCGGCTCTGATCGAGGAAATTGCCGCGCGCGCAGTCCGCCGCGATCCCGCGGATCGCTACTACACCATCTCCGGTCTCTCACGCGCCCTCCAGGCTGCGATCGACAGCCTGGAACTGCCCGGCCAGCCTGCGCCACCCTCTTGGACTCCGGCGGTGGGTGCCCTCGTGCCGGGCACTCAGTGGCGCCTCACCACCCCCCTCGGGGAAGGCAGTACTGGCCAGGTCTGGGCTGCGGAACAGGAGGGATTGACAGAGCGCCGGGTGTTCAAATTTTGCGACACCGAGGAAAAGACGCGCAGCCTCAAGCGCGAGCACACCCTCTTTCGATTGCTCAAGGATCGCGTGGGACTCCATCCTCACTTCATCCCTCTGCACGACGTTTCCCTCGACGATCCCCCGTGGTATCTGATGATGGACCATGTGGATGCCCGGGATCTCGAAGCCTGGTGTGCCGCGCAACCCGGTGGACTCGCCGCGCTCAGCGAGGAAACACGTCTCGAATTGATTGCGCAAACCGCCGAGGCGCTCCAGGCGGCGCACGAGGCAGGTATCCTCCATCGCGACATCAAACCCTCCAATCTGCTCGTGGGCCTGCCTCCTGCAGACCCACCATGCGAAGCGGATTCACCCTCCCCTCCCCGGCCCCAGCCGCTCCACGTCTACATCGCCGACTTCGGCATAGGTCAAATTGTTGCCGATGAATATTCGCGCGGCGGCACACGCCGGGGCTTTACCGCAACCATCAGCCAGCAACAGCGCCACACATTTTCCGGCACCCTCCGCTATATGGCCCCAGAGGTTGCGAAAGGCCACAGCGCCACAGCGCGGTCCGACATCTACAGCCTCGGCATCATTTTGTGGCAATTGCTCATCAGCGATCTCGATGCAGTCATCGACAGTGAATGGCCGGAGCGCATCGCCGATCCTCTCCTTCGAGCAGATCTTCACCTTTGCCTTGCGAGCGATCCGTCCAAGCGCTGGGCCAGCGCGGGCGAATTTGCCGCCAGCATTCGTGCGCTCCCAGCCCGGCGCAGCGCGGAGGCTCATCGGCAGGACGAGCTCGCGGCCCGGGACAAGGCCGCCTACCGTCGCGGCATCCTGCGCACCAGCGCCGTCGCCTCGGCCATTCTTGCAATAGTCGTGGCCCTTGCCATCGTGGCCTGGCACCAAAGACGCGACGCGCTCCGCTCTCGCTCCGCTGGCGCACTCGAGCAAGCCGCAGGCATCCCCCTTCTCGACTTCCGTGCCGGGCGCCGCGAACGCGGCCTGACACTCCTCGACAAGGCCGCCGAGTATCCTGCGGACCTGCAACTCCTGCGCTCCACCTCCATCGCCATTATGGCGCTGCCCGATCTCGTGCCCGTCGCACTCCCGGCGCGGCACTCCCGTGCGGAGCCCGCATTGCCACCGCACGCCACCGCCATCGCGACATCTCCCAACGGTGCACTTGTTGCCGTAGGCCAGGCAGTCGACAAACTATCCGGCTTGGTGGAACTTCGGGATCCTGCGGGCAAACTATTGTCTAAATTGGATCGCGGCCCCGCCTTTCCCTGGGTGCCCGTCCCCGAACCTGGCTTCCTCCTTTTCTCGCCAGACAATTCCACCCTCGCAGTCGCTGGCCCCGCCACCAGCGCCCAAGTCCTCCTCGGCCGCACGAGCGATGGCCACCTGGAATCGTATCTGTTCCATGGCGAAGGCCTCACATGCATGGCCTGGCACCCGGAGAATCGGCTGCTCGTCACTGGTCGCGACGACCGACTGCTCCGCATATGGGATCGTCTTGCAGCTCGCTCGGCTAAAGGCAGCAATCCCGGGAACAGCAACTTCGCACTCCCACCTGCGCTCGACGTTCCGGCCATCGATTTTCCCTCCGCCACCCTTCGCGGCCATCGCGACCGTCTGGTTTCCATCGCCTTCGCACCTTCCGGCGAATGGATGGGTTCGCTGGACGCCGCAGGCTGGCTCTGCATTTGGCGCAGCCAGGGGCCCGATTTCCTACCCAATTTACCTCCAGCCGAAGCACCCAAAGACACTCAGGCCCCTCAGCCCGAAGTCTTGCTCCCCCTTCAGCCCAGCCTTGAGATGAAGGTGGAATTACCCGAAACCACCTCGCTCACGACTGTCCAAAATCAGCTCGTTCTGTCCGGGCCAGCGGGCCCGCTCGCTGCCTATGAGTTCAGCCGGAGCACCGTTTTCCACGAGTGCTATGTTGCCCCAAATCTCACCGACATCGCCTGGTCGGCGGATGCCACGTCACTCTGCGCCATCACGAGCACGGACATCTTCTGGCTCGGGCCGGCTTCCCTGCGGCCAACAGACAGCCTTTCCAAAAAACACGCCGTCGCGGTCGCGTGGGACGCATCCAGCGGCGCCTGGGCATTGCCAGCCGCTGAGGAGTTCATCGAACGCAAGCCTCTCTCCGCTACGAATGCCGGTTCCGCGTCGGAGCGCTGGAAGCCGACTCCGGCGCGCAAAGA
>JAYUWZ010001042.1:0-11961 GCA_043753265.1 Verrucomicrobiaceae bacterium | reverse complement strand
AAAACGGCTCCGGCACGCTCGTTCTCAACGCCGCGAATACCTACGGTGGCGGAACCACCGTCGCCGCCCCAGGCATCCTCAGTGTGGGTGGGGAGATTGGCGATGCCGTTGTCAATGCAGGCGGGACGCTCACCGGTGGCGGCAGGGTCGCCGCGGTGACGCTCAATGGCTTTTTGCGCCCGGACAGTCTCACCACCGGCAGCATCACAAACGGCGGCAGCCCCAGCACCACGTTCGCTTTCAATATCAACGGCACCATGCCGGGCGATGGCCCCGGCTTTTACGATCAAATCAGCGTCACGGGCACCGTGTCCTTGGACAACGCCGCATTCACCCTCACCGGTGGCGCGGATTTTCCGGCAGGCGTGCCGATCGTGCTCATTGAAAACGACGGCACCGATCCAATCTCGGGCACGTTCAGTTTCTACCCCGAAGGTGGGCCGGTCTTTGCGGAAGGGCGCAGCTATCTCATCAGCTACGTGGGCGGCGATGGAAATGACGTGGTGCTCACGCCCTTCCAGTATCGCATCTTTGAAGGCGGCACGCAGCCCGACGGCGACGATATTTTCATCGTGCGGCGCGATCTTGCCGATCCCAAGCTGCTGCACATCACGGTGCAGACCGCGCAGCTCAGCACCATCGTGGACGTCTCGCTGAATGAATTCGCGGGCGTGCAGTTCCGCGGCGGCGCGGGCAATGACACGCTCATCTTCGATGGCGAGTTTGGCTTCTTTACGAGCACGTTTCAGTTTGTGAGCGAAATCATCTTCGACGGCGGCAGCGGCAGGAATAGCGTGCGCCTCAATGGCAGCGCAGCGCTCGGCGTGGTCGAGAGCGTGCTCTACGTTCACGGTGGGCCGGATGCTGGAAGCGCATACTTTTCAAACAGCTTCGACGTCGCCTTCGATGGCGTGAGCGAGTTCTTCAGCGGCGTGGCGACGACGCGCTTTGAAACCTTTGGCGCGACCGGCGCGCCGGATGAAATCGCACTGATGCCGGGCGGTTTTGCGGAAGATGTCATCCTCGCCGTTTCCGGACAGGTGCCCGTCACGCTGCGCGGCCAGTCGCTCATCAATCTCAACGGCGGCGGGGGCGCAGACCACTATCAAATTGGCACATTCGATGCCGCGGCGGGCCTCGCAAATGTGAATGTAAACCACTTCGGCTCCGCGCTCGCCACGCTCACCGTCGCGGGCGGCACGGGCGCGGATACCTTCGCCCTGGACTCCACCACGAGCACCATCACGCGCACGGGCCAGCCTGCGATCACTTACGAAGATCCCGTCGCCACGATCTTCAGTGGCGGCGCTGGGAACGACACCTTGCAAATCACCAGCGGCAACGCGCTTGGCACGAGTTTCATCGGCGGTCCCGGTGCTGACGCGGTGAGCTTTGCAAACTCGACCTCTGCCGTGGGCTTCAATGCAGACCTGCTCGGGAGTGCGCAAACCTTAAACGGTCTCGGCTGGGAACTCACGCTCGGCGACCTCATCGAGTCGTTCACAGGCTCGAATTTCGACGACCAAATCACCATCGCCCCCGGCACTACATTGCGCAGCGTGAGCGACCCGAATGGCACCGGCACGCTCATCCTCGACGGTCTCGGCAGCGCACTCACGATTGACGGCCCGCTGCTAAACAATGCGAGCGGAACCGTGACCGTGGCCGGCCTCGCGGATCCGTCGATAACCTACACAAACATCGGCGGTGTCCGCACCATCCGCGTTCCATTCGTGCCGCCGCCGGTCTTTGGCACGCAGGGGAATACCTTCGCTGCGCCGCTCGATTTCACCGCCGGCAAAGGCTCGCTGAGCATCGCAACGAGCGATCTGAATGGCGACGGACGCGCGGACTTCGTGACCGCCGACAGCAAGGGCGGCACCGTTTCTATCACGCTCTCAACCCCGACAGGCCTGCTGCTGCCTGCGGTGCAAAAACTCAGCGGCGGCCTGAAACCCACGTCGGTCGCAGTCGGCGACTTCAATGGCGATGGCGATGTGGACATCGCCGTGACGAACGCAACGAGCGGCAATGTCGGCATCCTGCTCGGCGACGGCACGGGCGCGTTTGCAGACGCCACGACTTTCGCCACCGGCAAGAAACCAGGCCTGCTCCGCGTGGGGGACCTCGACGGCGACAACGACCTCGACCTGGCGACCTTCGCCGCAGGGCGGCTCGCAATCCACAAAGGCAATGGCGACGGCACCTTCGCCGCTGCTACGAGTCTCCCAACTGGCGCAGTGAAGCCGCGCGATTTCGTGCTTGCCGACCTCGATGGCGACAACGACCTCGACCTCACCATCCTCCACACCGGCGGCCAGCTTGCCACGTTTGTAAACGATGGCACCGCGACCTTCGCCGCGCCGGTTATCACACGGGCTGGCGCAGGCGCGACCGCGCTCGCCATCGCGGACTTCAATGGCGACGGACGCCTCGATGCCGCCGTGACGCACAACTCGCTCTCGCGCTTCGTCGCAGTGCTGCTCGGCAAAGGCGACTCCACCTTCAATCCGCTGCTCCGAGTTGCCTACCCGGTCGGCGCGAAAGCCAGCGCTGTTGTCGCCAGCGACTTCGACGGCGACGGCCTCACCGATCTCGCCATCGCCAACGCCGCAGGTGGCCGCGTGAGCATCCTCCGCAGCCTTGGCACAGGCGGCTTCGCCCGTGCGCTGGACCTCACGCTCGACGACGCCCCGCCACGCAAACTCGCCGCCATCGCGCTCGGCGACTTCGACGGCGACGGCCGCACCGACATCGCCGCTCTCGGCGTGGAGGTGAGCATCGTGACGCGCGCTTAGCCTAAAAGCGGAAATGGAACGAATCGCGAAAAGGTAAGTGCTGAGCAGTAAACAACTCCCATCGCGCCGCGACGGACCCGCCGGGTGGCAAGTGCTTTTCTGGCAAGGCCTTAGGTTTCAACCCACTCCCTCGCTTTCGACCCTTCCATTCCCGTTTCTAGCTTAACTCCGGGAGATGGCGTCCAACGGCCTGATCCCTGCCGACTTCTAGGGCGCACCGCGATTCTCCGCTAAAAATTCTTATCCGGGCCCGTCGGCGCCACATTGCCAAAGACTTTGACCGTGGAGGCGAGCGTGAACGTCCCCACGCCGCTTTTGTAGATGCCGCCGCTGTTGAGTTTGGCGGTGTTGCCGGTGACGATGGTCGTCTGCATCGTGAACGCCGCATCGAAGCTGGCGATGCCGCCACCTTCGTCCACCGCGTGATTGAATTTGAAGAGGGATTTGCTGATGGCAACGGTGCTGCCACTGAACGCCGCCAGCCCGCCGCCCCCGCCGCCGGCGATGCTATTCAGGACGGTGAGGCCGCTGAGGATGATATTGCCCCTGAGCGCGATGGACCCGGCGTCATCGCTGGCGCGGTTGCCGTTGAAGAGGCTGTTCATCACCGTGGCGGTGGTGCTGGTGCGGAGGTAGAGGGCGCCGCCGTCGCCGTTGATGGCGCTGTTCGAGAAAAATTTCGCGCTTTTGATGAGGACAGTGCCGGCCCCGTTCGTGTCCACGGCCCCGCCCGTCCCGGCGCTGTTGCCTTCGTGCACCCCGCCAGAGATTTCGAGGCTGGTGCCGCCGCTGGTGAAGATGCTGCCACCATGCAGCACGGCGCGATTGGCTTGGAAGCTGGTGCCTTTGACGACGACTTTGCCGCCGCTGGATGAGCTGATGCCGCCGCCGTCGAACTCGGCGCTATTCCCGGTGATGGTGCCGCCGGAAAGGGTGAGGATATTGGCGGCATTTCCGGTGGCATTGAAGGCGATGCCGCCGCCCGCGTCGGAGGCACTATTGCCGAGGATGCGGGTCCCCGTGATGGTCGCCTTGGTATCGCTGAGGAAGATGCCCCCGCCATCGCCCCCGACCGCGGTGGTGGAGTTGCCCACGATGGTGCTGCCGGTGAGGGTGAGCGTCGCTTCATCCAGGTACAGCCCGCCGCCGTTGTTCAGCGCGGTGTTGCCGCTGATCTCCGTCTTGGTAATGAAGATGGGATGAAAATCAAGACTGCCCGTGATGCCGCCGCCGTGCTCGGCGGAGTTGCCGCGGAAGACCGAGCCGGTGATGACAATTTTGGGTTTGAATCCGTTGGACGGCGTGAGGTCGAGGTAGGCGCCGCCGCCGCCGATCGCGGCGGTATTGCCGGTGACGACGGTATTGGTGATGGTCGTCCCTTTTCCCGAGTCGAGATACAGCCCCCCGGCCCAGCCATTTACCGCCGCATTGCCGCTCACCACGCTGCCGGTGATGAGGATTTTGTTGCCCGGGCTGTCGTTCACAAAGACCCCGCCGCCGGCGTTCGCCTCGTTTCCGGAAATGACGCAGTTTTTAATGGTGATGGACTCGTCCGCGAAGATCGCGCCGCCCTGTGCGGCGGCTTTGCCGTTGATGAGACCGAGACCGGCGACGCTGAAGGGCGAGTCTTTGCTATCGTCGCCGTCGGTCACGTTGAAGATGCGGGAATTGTTGTTGCCGCTGATGATGACCTTCGCGGCGCCGGGTCCGTTGATCGTGAGCGGCTTGGTGATGTCGAGGTCGCCGCTGGTGAGAATCATCGTGCCGGTGAGGCCGGCCTTGAACACGATGGTGTCCTTTGCGGGAGTCAGCTCGGCCTTCGCGATAGCGTCGCGCAGGCTACCGGGATCGGCGTCGGACAAATTCGTGACGATGAAAGTCGCCGGGGCGATGCGGGCCTCGAGCAGTTCAACACGGGACGTTTTGCGATGGCGGCGCGGTACGGTGGTGCTCATGGGCGCGAGAGAAACGGAATGGTGTGGAAACCGCAAGCGCCGGGGGACTTCGCCTAGAAATTCTTGTCCGGGTCACCCGCGAGGTGACAACGCGGGGTTCCTTGCTTGCTTCTGGCGTATTTACGCCTCGGTCCGGATCTCCATCTCCGGCTCAATTGAGCCGGATGATGCGTTGCACGCGCACTCCCTGGTCGCGGTTCTCCCGAATGATGAGATCCCGCACCTCCCCGCCCTTGTCGATTTTTGCGGAGACTTGACTCGCCGCCGGAGTTCCGAGGCTCACGCTCCAGCTCCCCTCGGCTTTCAGCACGGGCGTCTCGTCCGGCGTTTTCTCGGCGGGCGAAAGCAGCAGCGTTTCTCCGGAGAACACCGCGTGGCCTCCGCTAAACCACCCCTTCTGCGCCTGTTCGAGCAGGCGGCCGAGCTGGTCACGCGGCCCGGCCAGCTCCAGCTCCAGACTCCCGGTAGCGCAATCGAGACGCACCCGGGGCCGCTCGGGCACCGGTGGCTTGCGCCACTCAAAGCGCGGCGCACGCGAGGGGTCGAAATCGCCCAGGTGCGCGCGCTCCTCCGGGGTGCGCTCGGCCGGTTTCCGGTAGCGCCACGCGATGTCGCCAAAAACCTCCTCGCACAGCGCGGCCACGCCTGGGTCGTAGGGCTTCAGCTTTGCGCGCACATTGATATCGTTGTGCAGCGCGTTGTTGGCATCGTTGTTGTCGAACCACGCCTGCACCGCCTCCGCCCAGTATTCCTGGTGATTCACCGCAGCGTAGGTTCCCTTCCACAAGCCCGCGGCAATCGCCTTCTCGTATGCCGCCTTCAGCCTTGTGTCAAAAGTGGCATCTAGCGCCCGCAGGGCGACGCCGTGGATTGCATGGGCGAATTCGTGCAGGGCGATGTTTTCCCGGGGATAGGGATCGCCGGGAAAGGCTAGCAGATTCTCCTCTCCTCCGCTCACCGCGGGGGCATCCGGGGTTGCACCGAGGCCGCGCGCACGACGGTCCCAATACACGCGCGGCTCCAGTTGGGAGTGCTCGGGGATGTCCGTCGTGTACTCGTCGTGAGCCATGATCGCAAAGCGCACCCTGCCCGCGGCGAGCGCCTTCAAGACATCCGGCCTGTGCTCCAGCATGTGGCTCACGAGCCAGCCGCACTCGGCGAGGGCGGCATCCGAAACTTTCGCGGAGCCGACGATGGGGAGCCCCCCGACGATCACGCATTTCTGGTAGAACGGAGCGAGCGAGAACGCTGAGCGGACATCCGCCGAAATCGGGCCCGCTTTGAAGCTATCGCTTTTTGCCGGCGTATCGACCGCGCGCATGGCTCCAGGAGCAAGTAACAGGGCGGCGAGAAGGAACAGCCACAGGAGAGTCGCCGGGGATGCGGAATCTTTAGGATGGTTCATTGGCTGGAGCATTGCGGATGACAGTCTCGGCTTCCTCATCGTAGCTCCCGCACTCTCTCCCGCAACGCCTACGAAGACCCACTGGCGTGTCTTTTCTGAATACAACCCGGAGCCTCTTCTGGGTGCCAGGTTGTATTCACAAAATACAATGTCGCTGCGGGCATTCCCCGTTGCAGTTTCCAAACCGGCCCGCACTCTGGGCTCCGGACACCCGCCGCCCTTTCCATTCTCGAAACGCCACTCCTGACTCCCCGATGCAATTCTTCCGATTCAAGACCCTCGCCCTCATGCCTGCCGCTTTCGCGGCGCTTTGCTCCGCTGCGCGTGCAGAGCAACCCGCCTTCCAGTCGCGACCCTGGTTCCTCGCGGATGGCCGTGACGTCGAGGCCATCATGGCAAACGATCCGGCGCCGAAGGGCGGCTTGGGAGTCACGCTGAAAACCGCAGACGGCAAAACGGTGGACGCACTCCTTGCCCCGCAGGATGGCCATTCGCAGCGCTATCTTGCGAATGTGAAGCTCGCGGCGGGGCGGGAATTCCGGGAGTGGAGTTTTGACAAACTACCAAAAGAACTCGGGGACTATCCCTCGACGGTTCGCGCGGCGTTCATCCGGGTCGTGTGCGAGGACCACCAGTTTGCCACCGCTTGCGTGGAGTTGCTGCGCGACGATTACTCCCGGCGCTACTATCCATTAAAGTCCCTCCGGGATGAGGACCGCGCACTCGCGGAAAAAATGCAGCAGGCGCTCGACGCGGCAGCCCGGAAGGCGGAGTCCGCATCCTACCCGACCGTGTACCGGGCCTACACGCCGGAGAAGGACGCCGCAGTTTGCAATTTCAAGGAGACCGAGCATTTCCTCTTTCACTGGGGCAATGACAAGACCGGGAGTGGCAAGGACTGGTGGAAGGAAGGCAGGCAGGAGCTTACCTTTGCATGGTTTGAGCGAGTGTGGAGGCACTTCGAGGCCGCAGGCGCGCCAATGCCCATGGCTGCGGGCACCCCCAACGAGGCAAAGCGCGCAAAGATTCCCATTTTCATCACGGGCACAGGACTGCCAAAGCACAAGGACGGCTTCGCCTTCGGCGGGGAAAACATCCTTATGCATCCCAACGCGCTCGGGCCGGGAAGCAGCGTGGTGGGGCACGAGTTCACCCACACCATGCAACTCCACATGGGAGGGTTTCGCAATTCACCGCTGGTGGGCTGGTTCTGGGAGTGCCACGCAAACTGGTCGTCCCATCAGTTCATGCCGGACTACCCAGGTGCCTTCGAGGTGTGGCTCGCGCGCGCTCACTACGAGTTGAACTCCTCGCGGCACAACTACGGCTCCTGGCTTTTTCTCCAGCAGCTCGGCGAGGACCCGCGACTCGGCCCCGGATTTTGCTACGAGGTGTGGCTCAGAAACCGCAAGGACGAGAAGGATTCCTCCATCGAGGATCCGCTTCAGACGTTTATGCGCCTCGGCGTGGAGCGTGGGATTTGGAAGGGCGATGGCAGCTCCGGATTCGGCGACGCCATCGGCGAAATGGCGGCTCGGCGCTTGACGATGGATTTCTCCCCTCACTGGGCCTACACACGCTCGCTGCGTGCCATGGAGAAAAGCGACGAAGCCGCCCGGCTGCGAACCATGCTGGAGAAAGTACCCGATCGCCCCGGCTGGTGGCGCCCCCTGTGGTCGGCAGCACCCCGGCAGTATGGAATCAATCTCGTGGAACTGGTCCCGGAAGGAGGCACCGTGGAAGTCGATTTTGCAGGCGTGCCATGCGAGAATGCAGGCTGGCGGACGACGCTCGTGGCGGTGAATGAGAAAGGCGAGCCGCGCTACTCGCGCATGACTCCCGGGGGCAGACTCTCCCTCGCACTGCGCGGCGAAAAGCGCGTGGTGCTCGCCATCGCAGCAGCGCCCACCCGCTACATCCCGGATGATTTTCGCCCCGGCTACGGGAAAAAACCCCGCTTTCCCTACGAACTCAGCGTGCGCGGCGCGACGCCAGCCGCCGACCCGGGTCGCCGGAATTACGCGAAGGGTGACAGTGCCCCGCACCCCAATGGCGGCGGGCTGGTGGGCAAGGGCGCAAAGGTCGCACCCACTGCGTATGTGGGACCCGATGCCTTGGTGCTGGATTCGGCACGGGTGAGTGACAATGCGCGCATCGAGGGGCGGGCGGTCATCCGCAATTCCGCGCAGGTCAGCGGCAATGCGGTGGTGGGCGATTGGGCTGTGCTCGGCGACAGCGCGAAGGCCGGCGAGGATGCGCGCATCCGGGGCAACGCAAAGCTCGGTGGTGCCGTGGACGTGGTGGGCCGCGCGCGGGTGATGGATTACGTGCATCTCGACGGGAAAGGCCGCATCGGCGACGACGCGCTCATCCGCGGCTGGGGCGAGTTGCACACGGATCCCGAGGCCCCCCTTGGAGGCGGCGTGATCGCAGGCGAGGATCTCGAATGCCACCTGAAAGGCAGGGTCGAACCCATCAACGGAGGGATGCTCTACGGCTACCTGAATTCGGAGATTTTCGCAAAGGAACTGGAGGACAACCGCCACCTTTACGCGCGCTGGAGCTTTGACCAGGCGAACGGCGCGCTGCTCCCAGACGTGAATGCGGACTGCGTTGGCACGCTCCGCGGAGCACCCGTCTTTGGCGCTGATGGCGACCGGCGCGTGCTCACTTTCAACGGGCGTGACCAGTATGCGCTTGTGGAACCGCACGCGGCGGACAGCGCGGCGCTCACATTCGATTTCCTCGTGAAGCCGGGCGCGTCAGCGGCAAACCAGGTGGTCTTTGATTTCGGCGGTGCCGACTCCTCCCTTCTCTTCACGCCGCGCGATTCACGGGGCCGCGCAGTCTTCCTCGCACGCAAAGGCAAGGTCGCGCAATCCGTCGCCGCCCCTGCCCTGCCGCCGGGGAAATGGACGCGCGTCACCCTCACCATCGGCGGCGGCACGGGCCGCATCTTCTACGATGGAGCACCCGCAGCCACGGCAGCCATCACGCTGGTTCCCGGCGACCTCGGCTTCACCGCTGGCTATCTGGGCCGCGCCAGTACCGGGGGAGGCTTTTTCGCCGGTGCCCTCGATGACTTTTGCATCTATCGCCGCGCAGTGGCCGACGCAAAGGAACTCCCCGAGCCATGGAAAACGCCCTCGGGCTGGGGCATCCGGGGCGGCGCATGGACATTGGAGAGCGGAGTGTACCGCCAGGGCAACCCATCCGCAAAACAGGCTGTGCTTTTCCTCCCCGGCAGCGAGGCATGGACGGACTACACCGTCGCCCTGCAAGCCCGCAGGATCGCCGGTGCAAACGCCTATCGCGTCCACTTCCGGTCACCCAATGCAGAGAAAGGCTGGGTGGTGGACTTTGGCCAGGAGGGCAAAGGCACCGCGGTGAAGGAGAACGGCGTCACCTACGGTGGGCCAAACACCTTTGTCGTTCCCAACTGGGACGAATGGCAGGACGTCCAGATCTCGGTAAAAGGTGGGGAGTTCAGCGCCACGCTCGCCGGAAAGAAGGTCACGGAAACGACAAAGGCCATCACGCCGGCAAAAGGCGGCTTTGCCCTCGGCACGCGGGAATCGAGCGCGGAGTTCCGGAACATCAAAGTGACCGCCGCCGACGGGAAGGTGCTCTTTGAGTCAAAAGTCGTAAAACCTTAGCGCCCGTAGCGCTGCAACTACCGCATCATCGGCGCCGCTACCGCCTGGGTGGCACCGGCAGCATCTCAAAGCCCTCGTTCTTTTCGGCCAGGTAGCGCGCGGTCCATTCGTTGGGCAGCAGCACCATCCACTGCTCGCGGTCATCGCGGGCGAGAATCGAGCCCGTGGGCAGTTGCAGCTTTGGCCGCGTCCCCTCCGCCTTCTTCGGAGTGGCGGCGTCGTCCGAGGGAGCCTTTTCCCGCACCCACCGCACCACACTCCACGGCGCGCTCTCGCGGCGCGACTTCGCCCCGTATTCCGACTCGAGCCGATACTGCAACACGTCAAACTGCAGCACACCCACCGCCCCCAGCAATGTCAGGCGCGTGAGCGAATCCGCAATCTCGCAGGACTGCGCCACCCCCTCCCGCCCACGGCCGAGAGCGCGGTCATCGCCGCGAAATAGCCGCGGACCGTTGCCGGGCATGCGGCAGGCACCGGCCTTGACGGGGTGTATTCTGAGAATACACAGAACGTGCGTGACCGCCCCTCCCGCACCATCCATTCCGCAGCGCCTTTCGCTCGTCGACCAAGTCGTCGCTATCCTCCGCTCGGGAATCACAGAGTCGCGATGGCACGGCGAGTTGCCGAGCGAGGCCGCACTGTGCCGCGAACTTCAGGTGAGCCGGGTGACACTGCGCAAGGCCATCACCCAACTCGTCCGCGAACGCTGGCTCACTGCGGGTGGCCGCGGCCATCATCATCGCATCCGGCGCAAAGCCGCTGCGCTGCCCGTGGTCTCTGGCCGGGCGATCAGGGTGCTCACCCCCTACTCGCTGCCCGTCTCGGGTGCAGTGCTTCATTCTGCGGTGGAAACCTTTGCGGAACACGTCGCCCGGTCGGGTTACCGCGTGGAATTCGAGCATCGCCCGCAGCTTTTCCAGCGGCACCAACCCGCCGAGCTGCGCAGGCTCGCGGCGCTGCCCGACACCGCAGGCTGGCTGCTCTTTTACTCCACGGAGCCCATGCAACGGTGGTTTGCCTCCTCGGGGAGTCCCTGCGTCGTCGCGGGTGACCTGCATGATGGAGTGAATCTCCCCTGCGTGTACTGGGACACCCGCGCTGCTGCGAGGCACGCTGTCGGGCGCTTCGTTGCAAGCGGTCACCGCGATCTCGTCTATCTCATCGCTGAGCACACCAGTCTCGCGGATCGCCGTGCATCAGTGGTGTTCGCGGATGAGGCCCGGCGACTCGGCGCACGTGCCCACATCGTCCGGCACAGCGGCGACATGCCCTCCGTGCGCGCGGCCCTCGATCAAATTTTGACGATGCGGCCCCGGCCCACCGGTTACTTCACGGCAAGTTCGGAGTGCAGCCTCACGGCACTCTGCTACTTCCTTGGCCACGGTCTGCGGATTCCAGAAGCCGCCGCCATCATCGCCGGGTGGAGTGATGAATACATGGACCAGACCATCCCCACCCTCGCGCGCTACCGGGTGGATGGCATGAAGCTGGGCCGGAAGCTCGGGAGGCTTTTTGTCGAGGCGCTCACGCGGGGCGCTGGCAAAGGCCGGAGTATCCGCATCCTCCCGGATTTTGTGAACGGAGGGACATTTGGCGTAAGCGGAGCGCGCAAACCGGGAGAAAGTTAGTCCAAATTCTTCCACCGGCTGCCGACTAGAGGCATCGGTGGTCATCTTCGCCATCTTCGGATCGCTTAACGGAACTGGCGGCTGTTCGCCAGCGAGGTGACAAGTTATCCTGAATCCGGGTTTGGAAGTCCCAGTGGTTGGCGGTAGTGGTACAGTTTCAAATAGCGCTTTCAAACTGTACCACTACCTGCTGCTGGCCGGAGTGTCGCCAGGCCAGCGTCGTGAAACTCGATGGGGAAGCCGTGATCTCATAGAGATTTCGCGTCTCCATGCTATTTCCTTCGCGGACGTGAGGCGCGCGCCCGATTCTCCAATGTGGGATCTAATTAAGAAAACGGGCCGATTAGTCATACTCTACTTACCAACCTATAGTCCCTGGTTGAATCCGATCGAACGGGGTGGCCCGAGCCATGCTATGGCGCCATTGGAGAAGAAAAGTGACGCATGGTGAGTTATTTGAATCAATCAAAAAAACTTATGGACGCAACGACCAACTTCTTCGCTCGTTATAATCAA
>JAYUWZ010001041.1:0-2646 GCA_043753265.1 Verrucomicrobiaceae bacterium | reverse complement strand
TCATCCATCGCGACGTGAAGCCGGAGAATGTGCTCATCGATCACATAGGGCACGCGCGGGTGAGCGATTTTGGTATGGCATTTTCCGCGGGCACGGATTCCACGCGCTATACGCAGACGGGCGCCGCGTTGGGCACAGTGGGGTATATGGCGCCGGAGCAACTCCGCGGCCAGGAGGTGGACGTGCGCTCGGACATCTTCAGCCTCGGCGTGATGTGCTACGAGATGCTCACAGGGCACATGCCCCAGGGCAGCTTCAGCCCCGTGCGGGAGATGCGGCCAGAGGTGCCGGAAAAGCTGGAGCGTTTCGTCATCGCGGCACTGCGGCCTGTTCCAGACAGGCGGCCCGAGGGGCTGATCGCCGTCATTGCCATGCTCCGTGAAGTCGAGCGACAGCCCGTGGGAAATGGCATCTCGCGGCGGAAGCTGATTTTCGCGGGCACCATCGCGCTGGCCGGTGCTGGTGGCTCCTGGTGGTGGATGCACCGCAAGCCCGTGGTGCATACAAACGGACCGATAGCCGCAAACTCGATCCCGAGTGTTATGCCACCCTCAGGGAAGCCCTGGCAACGCGTGGCCTGGCCAGCGGATCCCGCAGCGGTGGCCGTCCGCGGTGGCTGGCGCATCGATAACGGAGTCCTGGTGAGCGACGAGGAAATCTGCATCCTTCCTCTCGTTCAGGAGATGCCACCCGCATTTATGGCGCGGATGCGTTTCCGGCGCATGACCGGGATCAACTCCGTGGAATTTTTCATCCGCACCCCTGCCGGAGTCGCTTCCATCCTGTTGAGCGGATGGAGCCAGGGAAGGGGTGGGGTGCAACTCGTGAATAATCGCAGCCTGCTCGAGGAAGGCTCATTTACGCTCCCGCTGGAAAATGAGCGGGTCTATGACTTCACAGTGGAGGTGCGTCCGGAAATCATCCGCATGTGGGTGAATGGGGCGTTGATGAATGAGCGCAACATCGCAGGTGCGACGCTGAGTATCGCGCTGCCGTGGGAGTGGAGACCCGGGCCGGGCACCGCTGCGCTGGGAATAGGATCATGGAAAAGTTCCACGCGCTTTGAATGGGTGGAGTGGCGGGAGGTGTAGGCGTTCCCCGGCCACGGCTGCTCTCCCACGTGCGCTTTTCATTGGATGTTGGATGTTGCACGTTGAGCGTTGGACGTTTTGCATCGGATTCTGCTTCCCCATATTTCGTGTTTGATTTGAGATCAGCCACATGCCCGAAGTCGTACGCACCAACCAATCCGGCGAATTGACGCAAACCTTTCTGCAATTCGTCATGATGCAGACGCAGCAGGCGCTTTTTGCCATGGGCAAGCACCCCAAGATGCCGCCGAACCCGCCGCCGCCCAATCTCGATCTCGCGAAACTCTACGTCGACCATCTGGTGATGCTGCGCTTCAAGACGGAGAACAATTTGAACGGCGATGAATCGAACGCGCTGAGCAATGCCATTACCCACCTGCAAAACGCATTCGTGGAAGCCATGAAGGAGGCCGGAAAGTGAAGTTCGATCTTGGAAGCGTGAAGTGGGGCGGGGGAGCCCCGGTATTCATCCTGGGGCCATGCGTGATTGAGTCGGAGGAGTTCACCTGGAAGATGGCGCGGGCGCTCCACGCGATCTGTGTAAAGGCGGGGGCGCAGTTCATTTTCAAGGCGAGCTACGACAAGGCCAACCGCACCAGCGGCAAGAGCGCGCGTGGCCCTGGCTTGCAGGACGGCTGTCGCATTCTCGCCGAGATCGGGAGGGAACTCGGCGTGCCGGTGACCACCGATGTGCACTCGCCGGAGGATGCGCGCGCCGCTGCGGAATGGATCGATTTGCTGCAGATCCCCGCGTTCCTCTGCCGACAGACGGATTTGATTGTCGCCGCCGCCGAGACCGGCCGCGCCGTGAATGTGAAGAAGGGGCAGTTTCTCGCTCCGTGGGACGTGAAGAACATCGCGGAAAAACTGCGAGCCGCCGGTTGCGAGCGCTTCCTCTTCACCGAGCGAGGTACAACGTTTGGTTACCAAAATCTGGTCGCCGATATGCGCTCTTTGTATTGGATGCGTGAGATGGGTTACCTCGCAGTCTTTGATGCCACGCACAGCGTGCAACGTCCTGGAGCCGGTGGCGACAAAACCAGTGGCGACGGCGTGCTTGCACCGGTACTCGCACGAGCGGCGGTCGCGGCGGGTTGCGACGGCGTTTTCATCGAATCCCACGAAGATCCGAGTGTTGCGTTAAGCGACGGTCCCAATCAGATTCCGCTGGCGAAAATGCCGGAACTTATCGACACTCTCTTGAAAATCCATGCGCTCGTCTCCTAGAGGATCCACTATTCTGGCAGTTGGCGCGGCCATTGGCCTGGCCCAGGCTGTGGTCGGGGCACCTGCGGATACCAAGACTGCGCCCAAGAAGGAGAAGAAGCCGAAGGCACCGAAACCCAAGTCCACGGAACCGGATGATCTCAATATCCCGGTGCCCAAGGGTGAGGCGCAGAAGAGCGTGAAATTTCCCATCTATGGGGCCGATGGCACGCTCGACATGCGTTTTGAAATCGGTGTGGCGACCCGTGTGGACGAAGAGAATGTGAAGATGCAGAAGCTGCGCATCGAAACTTTCAAGCAGGACGATAAGGATCCCGCCAAGCGCATC
>JAYUWZ010001040.1:0-5741 GCA_043753265.1 Verrucomicrobiaceae bacterium | reverse complement strand
TTCGATATTACTGGAGGCACCGAGCATGGGCTTTACCCGCAGGCCGGTTTCCGTATTCCATGCGACCAGCGCACGGGTGCGATCGCCTGCTCCACTGGAGGCAACGAGCGTGCGGCCATCCGAGGTGAGCACCAGTCCCGGCCAGCCGCCGTGGTCGGTGTGTCTTACCTCAAAATGGATGGTGCCCGTCGCAAAATCGATTGAGCGCACCACTCCATCGGTGCTCGACACATAGAATGTGCGGGCATCGTGCGAAAGTATCACGGATGAAATCGTAGAGCGCGCATCCGGAAATTTGCGAACCTCCGCCTGTGTGGCTGCATCGATGAGCTTGAGGGATGTTCCGATTGCGACCAGTACCTGATTATTTGGAGCAAACCTGGCGCGAAAGCAGGGACTGTATTTCCAAAGTTCACGCCCTGTGGACGCCTCGCGCACGGAAAGATTGCGGTGCCCGTCCACGGTCAGCACTTCCGTGCCACTCTCGTTAAACTGCACCACATCCACGTCACGACCCACCCAGTCCACGAGGCATTTGCCATCCTCCACCCGGTAGATTGCCACGCCGCCATTACTAAGCGAACCGACGACGAGCCGGGTGCCGTCCGGGGAAAAATGGAGTCCGCGGAACCAGTGATTCTCCCGCTGCCTCTTGGTTGCACGGAATTCAAACAGCCAGTCGCCGGTCTTTGCATCGAGCAGCACAATGGTGCCCTTGTTGGTGGCAGCTGCAAAGACACCGGGTCGATGTGGATGTGCAGCGGCCCCTACAAACCAGGTGTCGCCGGGCGAATACACCCGCGCCTGGGAATTATCCGCGCGGTCATGCAGGTAGCGCCACTCCGAGTCGCGGAGATCCTCGGGCACGCTGTCCAGCGCCGTCAGCATCACGGGGCTGTTGGCAGCACGGTATCCGGCATCTGCCACGGAGATCTGTGAGCGGGCCAGCGCCCGGCGGGCAGCCTCCTTTTCGCGCAGGGCATCCGCCTGAGCTGCGACAGCGGCCTGTTCGTTCCGTTTCGCCACGTATTCATTGGTGCGAGCGGTGTCTGCGCTCTCCGCCGCGCGCTCCTCGCTGGCCATCACCCGGAAAACAAAAACGACACTCGATATCAAAAGGACAATGAATGCAGCCGCGACTGCACGGTGGCGCAGCATGAGCAGCCAGATTTGCCGCAACGGACTCGCCTGCTCGGCATTCGTGGCAAAGCCGCCGAGATAGGCATCAATTTCGCCGCGAAATTCTTCGACGCTGGCATAGCGCTCCTCGCGTTTGAAGGCCTGTGCCTTGGTTGCCACGGCGATGAGCGGCTCGGGCACTCGTCCGCCGGGACAGTGTGCCGCCTCGGGGGGGATCGGCAGCAACCTCCCCGCGCGAACGTTTGCGAGAATCTCTTCGACTGTCTCACCATCCACAGGCCGTCCGAGCGTAAGAATACACCGCAGCATCGCTCCGAGCGCCCACACGTCCGTGCGCGCGTCCAGCGTGTCTGTCTCGCTGTTGGCCTGCTCGGGCGACATGTAGTGAGGGGTGCCTACCAACGCTCCCGCCATGGTCATCGATTCGTGTTCATTGGACCGGGCAGATTGAATTTCTTCCCGCGTCGACTGCGAAGGTTGCGTCTCGGGTTCCTTGCTGCCCAAAATTTTCGCGAGGCCCCAGTCCATCACCAGCACTTCGCCGAAGTCGCCAATCATCACATTGTTTGGCTTAAGGTCGCGATGAATGACCCCGCGTGAATGCGCAAAGGCGATGGCATCGCATACCCGCACCAACACCACGAGCAGCTTTCGCAGGGGATAACTGGCACATGTCTCGGAATCCCCGGCGCGCAATTTGTCGAGCACATCCCGGAGCGTCGCACCCTGCACCAGCTTCATCGTGTAGAACACCTGGTTGTGCTCATCCACCCCGAGTTCGTGCACCGGGACGATATTCGGGTGCTCCAGCTGGCTGGTGATTTGCGCCTCGGAAATAAAGCGCACCACGTCGTCCTGCGACATGTCCGCAAGCATCACCTTCATCGCCACGGTGCGGCGGGTCGTGGCCTCGCGGGCGCGCAGCACGGCTCCCATGCCACCTTCGCCGAGAGTGCCGCCAATCTCATACTTTCGCTCGCGCAGAAATTCCTCGGGCAAAATACGCCGCACCACCACAGCGGGCGCGGGCAGGGAGGCATCGCTATGGATCTCCCTCAATCGCCGGGCCTCCAACACCGCGGGGCCAATGAGCACCTTCTGGTTTGGCCAAATCCGCACGACCCCCGTGGCTAGCGCGCCCGCGACAAAAGTGCCGCTCTCGCTCCCGAGATCCTGAATACGCATCTCGCTCGCACTCACGGTGAGATGCGCATGGTAGCGGGCCACGCCATCCGCCCGCGCAACGATGTCGGAGGCGGGGTCTGCTCCGATTACATAGCCGCCGGGCTCGACGATGGTGCGAGAAAGCTCGGTACCATCGAGATGGATCGTAATTTCAGTTTTGGGGACTACCATCAGGGCAATGGGTCAGTGCCCAAATTGCCAGCCATTGCTGAAAAGCTCAAGCGCGGAGACGGGGCCTACTTGGCCGCAGGAAAAGCAGGGGCCGCCTTTTCTGCGGCCTCCTTGCCCCACACCCGAATATTGGCCACCTTGCCCGTGTCGTCAAAGGAGCCAAAGCCGATCCATCCCGCCCCAAAGTTTTTATCCTCCGCAGTCATGATGGGCTTGCTCATGTCGTCGAAGAACACCTTTACGGTTCCATCGCTGGCCTTGCGCTCTATGCGCACCTTGCGCCACACGCCGAGGCCCCATTGGTTGCCATCGTTGGAAGTCTTGGAAATCTTCAGGCGCGGTTTCTCGTTCACGATGAACACCTGGTTCGCGTGGTCATCCGCCTTTGTCGCGATGTGGACGTAGTAAAACTTGGACGGCTCTTGAAAGCCGAAGACAAACACCATGTCGCGATGCCCATACTCCTTGCCCGTCTGCTGGCACTGCGCCTCGACGATGAAATCGCCAAACTGCTTGCCTGCCAGCAGCGCGATATTCACCGGCGACCGCACCGCTGGCTTGTAGGCACTCTGCTTGTGCAGCTCCAGCGCCTGCTTCCCCTCCCCCTCGCTCCATTTCCATGCCGAGGCATCGCTGAACTGGAAGTCCTTCAGGGCATCCGCGGAGGCAAAATCCTGCTGGTAGAGCAGCTTGTAGTCGGCGGGGATGCCGGAGTCTTTTTCATCGGCACACGCAGCGGCGGCGAGAGAGAGGAGGGCGAAGGCTGGAAGGAGTTTCATCGTAGAAATTAAAGAGTGGTGGGAAAGCGCTCTGGCTTACGCCACCGCAGGCACCTCGTAAGGCTTGCGGTAGTCGCGTGTCAGCAGCTTGTCGGCATCGGCGTTGCCTACGAATTTCTCCGTCTTCGGATCCATGGTGAGGAATTCACCGAGGGTGAGATTGTCCTTCTCGATATCGACGTTGTTCTTTTTGAGATGCTCCACCATGCGCTCGTAGCTGTCGGTGGCTTCCTTGTTGGCTTTCACCTTTTCGAGAATTGCGCCGGGGGCCTGCTTTTTGCCGAGCATGTAGGAGATGTTGCCTGTGTGGCAGAGTGCGCTGCTGAGGTGGCCGTCGAGGATCTCGGCGTGGAGTTCCGCAGGCTTGCGGCTGCGAATGCCCGAGATCCAGTTGTTGTGATGGCTGCCCTGGCCCTGGGTTTCGGGTTTACCGGGATCGGCACCTTCCTTCGGCGCAGGGAAGCTGCCAAAGCGGGCAATCATCTTGCCGTCCTTGTCGAAAGCTGCCGCCGAGCTGTAGTCCGGCACGACCACATATCCGCCCTCGTATTGGATGTACACGCCCACACCATTGTGACCGCGATACTTATCCATGGTTTTGGAGTCAGGCGCATCGGGCAGACCGCGCACTTCGAAAATCAGCGGGGCCTTTTCATACTCGTGCATCACAAACATCGTGTTGGGCGTCTCGCCATCATCCACATAGCCGAGGCGGCCACCGACGCTCCACACCTTGGGTGAAAGCGCCTGCTCGCCCATGAACCAGCGGGCGATATCCATCTGGTGGATACCCTGATTGCCGAGGTCGCCGTTGCCCGTGTCCCATACCCAGTGCCAGTCATAGTGCAGCTTCTCGCGCATGAGCGGTTTCACCGGTGCGGGACCAAACCACAAATCCTGATCGATGCCCGTGGGCCATGGCGTGGGTGCGCTTACCTTGCCGATGCTCGGGCGGCGCTTGTAGCACGTGCCGCGTGCCCAGAGGAGCTTGCCGAGCTTGCCGGACTGCGTCCACTTCACCGCCTGGTGCAGACCCACGCTGCTGCGACTCTGTGTGCCGCATTGCACGATGCGTCCGTATTTCTTTGCGGCCTCCGCCAGCACACGTCCCTCGAAGACGTTGTGGGAGACGGGTTTTTCAATATACGAGTCCTTCCCCGCCTGGCAGGCCCACACGCCGATGAGCGAGTGCCAGTGGTTCGGTGTGGCCGTGGAGATGGCGTCGATTTCCTTGGAGTCGAGCATCTTCCTCACATCCACAAAAGTCGCGGGTGCCGGGCCCTTTTTGCCCAGCTCGTCCTTGCCCTTTGCTAGGACTTTTTCATCCACGTCGCAGAGAGCGACGATTTTCACGCCCGCGATTTTTTGGAGGTCGGAGATATGGTTGCCTCCCCTCCCCTTGAATCCCACCATTCCCACACGGATCTCGCTGTTGGGCGATTGGGAGCGCAGGAACGCGGGAAAGCCCAGCACGGTGGCCGCTGCGGCGGTGGATTTCAGGAAGGTTCGGCGAGAGAACGAGTTTTTCATGGTAAGAGGAGTGGCGGGAGCACAACCGCGCAAGGGCGCGATAGCTTTGGCTTCGTGTAAGGCGCTTGCTGAAAAACGCAATACGAAGTGCTCTCGGATGAGCTGCTTTTGCCTCCCCACCCAAGGTCGGAGACTGCTTTTGCCGAGAATGGTTCCAGTCCCTCCAACCCTCCCCCCGTCTTCGATTTGTTCCCCGGGATGCTTCCACTTGCACTTGCCTTGTGCCCTGTCACAAGGCAAATTCCCGAAGCAACGCATGTCCAAAGAAGATTGCATTCAAACCTCTGGAATCGTCAAAGACGTCCTTCCCGGCACCATGTTCCGCGTCCAGCTTGCCAATGGCCACGTGGTCCTAGCCCACATTTCCGGCAAGATGCGCAAAAATTTCATTCGCATCGTACCGGGCGACAACGTTGAACTTGAATTGTCGCCCTACGACCTCACCAAAGCCCGCATTACATTCCGCCAAAAATGAGCAAAAAAGCGCAATCCAACGGTCACGACGACCACATCGACGCCTCCAAGGCCCACGCCCGCGCTGCCGCTGAAGAGCTGCGCGGAGCCGCCGAGGAGGTGGTGCACGACTTTCAGGAACGCGCCGGTACTTTTGCCGGCGAGTGGAAGGAAAAGGCAAAACACCTTCATTCGGAAATCGAGAACTACGTGCGCGAGCACCCCACCAAGAGCGTCCTCACGGCGGTCGGTGTGGGCTTTGTGCTCGGGCTCGTCTTCCGCCGCTGATGGACGAACCAAAAGAACGGGGCGGTGTGTTTCGGGACTTGCGCGCCTTTCTGGCGGCATGTGCACGCTATGCAGCGGCACGCTTTCGCCTCGTTTCCCTCGAAGGCAAGGACGCTGCAAAGCATGCGGTGAAACTGCTGGCAATTGTGCTGGCGTCCCTTCTCCTCCTCGCTTTTGCGTGGCTGTTCCTCTGCC
>JAYUWZ010001039.1:0-2647 GCA_043753265.1 Verrucomicrobiaceae bacterium | reverse complement strand
ATTGGTGCCATTGAAGATGCCCTCGGACCAGCCAAGGCGCAAGGCGGGCAGCACGGCATCGGTAGTCGCCACACTCAGGTTTCCAGCATTGAGGGTGATAGTGCCCGCAATGGGAGTGCCCGGCGTGCCGGCTACATTTGCCGGATTGTGATGGCCTGCGAGCAGCGCAGTGCCGCTGGCGTTGAGGATGCTCACATTCGTGCTGGCGCTCTCGCCGAGGTTCCAAGTGCCCGAGGTGACACCCCCGGCATTCGAGCTGCCTGAAGTTTTCTGACCCACGATCACATTTTGCAGATTTGCGATGAGCGTGCGCGCCGCACCTGCGCCACTGAGATTAAAGGTGCCCGATCCCGCGACGCCCGTGCTCACATTATTCTGGCCGACGATCAATTGCGTGCGCGCGGCACCATTGCCGATGGTGAGCGTTCCCCCTGCATCGACCGAAAAGGTGCCTGTGCCCTTGCGACCGCCGATGACAATCTTCGGGGTGGTGAGCGTGGTATTGCCCGTTCCGGCTTGAATCGTGCCGGTGCCACCCTGGTTATTGGAGTCACCCACGACGATCTGCGTTGTGGCTGCGATGCTTGCGTTCACGGGCAGTTTGAGGGTGCCCGAAGTCACTCCGCTGCCGCCACCGCCCGGCTCGACACCCACTTCAAAGATGGCGGTACTGGAGTTGAAGCTGGATGCCGCCGTTGCGTCAAAGGTGACGTTGAGATTGGTCCCGGTGTTGTCGAGTTGCTTCGCACCGATGCGCACGGTTCCCGCGCCGTTTCCGAGTGCCACGGTACCGCCCGGGGCCACCACCAGCGAGCTCGTTCCGATGCCCACGTAACCGGTTGCGTTGCCATAGATGAACCCGCCAGGGAGATTCACATTCGCCACGTTGAGGGTGTAACCGAGATTTCCGATAAGTGTCAGCGCGCCCGTGCCGCCCTGACCGAGGTTGCCCAGGGTCAGCGTTTGGTTCGTCGCGGCAGCACCCACGCGGGAGAAGACCAGCGTGCCGGAGCTCGTCATGTTCACATGGTTGCCGTAGTTGTTGCTGACGTCGTTGCGCAACTCCGCCGCACCGCCCGCAATTACAATGGGCCCTGCTCCAATCGGACCGTTGCCCGTGCCGCCGTGCAGTTTCAAAATGCCGCCGGCTGCGGTGACCCCGCCGTCGAATGTATTGGCAGCGGTGAGCGTCACGGTGCCCGCCCCGGTCTTGGTGATGCCGCCGCTCTGGCCGACGATATTGGAAAGGATGTTGTCTACTGTGAGCGTGATACCCGTTGCGGTGTTGAGTGTGCCGCCACCCGTTCCAATCTCAATGAGGCGCGAGGTCGGGAACGTGGACGTGGAGCGCGCCTGCAAGCCGCCTCCAGAACTGAGGACGATGGAGTTCCCGGTATCGCCAAACGATGCGTCCGATGCGTAGCTTACGAGACCGCCGTTGATGTTGATAAGGCCTCCCACGTTGCCAAACGTGTTGGCGCCCGTAAGGGCAAGGGTGCCCGGCCCAGTCTTGGTGATGGTGTGTCCCGCACCCTCCAACACTCCGCTCACGACGAGATCGTCGGCCGCAGTACCGTTAGCGACACTGAAGGTGTGATTGGTGTCCGCGCCCCCAAGGGTGAGCGTCGCCGCACTCAGCGTACCCGCCGTCGTCGCGCCCACATAGTAAACTGAGGCATTGGCGGCCGTGTCGGGAAGATCGTCTCCATCGAACAGAATGATGTCGCCAGCCGCGCCAATCGGGATTGTCGTGGTGAGAGTTCCTCCGCTCTTCACGATGCTGCCGCCCCCGAGGATGACCTGGTAAAGCGTTTCGTTCTTACCGCTGAGATTGAAGACACCACCCGGCGCAACCGTGAGTGTTCCCGTATCTGCGATTTGCTCGTTATCGCCGAGCAGAAGAATGCCCGTGCCACCCAGGGTGATGTCGTTCGTCGCGGTATTGTTATCGCCAACAATCGCACCACCACCGACGCCGCCGCTGCCCGTGAGATTGGACATCTTGGCCAGCGTGAGCGTGCCTGCATTCACGTTGGTCAGTCCAGTGTATGTGTTCACCGCAGCGTCGGCGGCGCCACTCCCGAGGGTCATGGGCTGCGTGCCGTTTTTGGTGAAGCCGAAGCCTGCTCCGCTGACCACTCCGCCCACGGTGAAAAGATTGGTCGTGCCGCCCACCTCAAATGTCGCATTCCCACCCAGCGCGAGATTTGCCACCTTTAGTTTGTAGGTGTTTGCATTGGTGACGGAGAGCGTATTGGCACCGATGCCAAGATTGCCGAGAACAATGGTGTTGCCCGCGTTGGCCGATGTGCGATCCACGTTAATGGTGGAATTGCCAGTTACGATGGGATTGTAGTTCGCAAAGGTGATGTCGCCCGGGACCGCCGTGCCATTGTTTTGAAAACGCAGTGTGCCGCCCGCGAGTGTCAGCGCCGTGTGGCTGCCAAGCGCGGTGGTGCTGCGGAGGTCCACCTGTCCCGCGTTGATGAGCAGGCTTCCGGTGAAGTTGGTCTGTGTGCTGTCAAATAAGATTCGACCAGGTCCGGTTTTCGTGAGCGCACCCGAGCCTCGAAGCTGATCGTTGGCGTCGAACACGCCCACGCCCGCGTCGGGCACATTCCAGACGCCTCCTCCCGTTCCAATCACG
>JAYUWZ010001038.1:0-2650 GCA_043753265.1 Verrucomicrobiaceae bacterium | reverse complement strand
GTGGCGTGCGCAAGGGCGAGATTGTGGATATCGAGACGTGCGGCAAGTGTGTGCGCGAGGCCATTGCCGATGCCGAGGACAAGAGCGACGTGATGATCAAAAACGTCTACCTCGGCGTCACAGGCTCCAATATTCAAAGCTTCAACAACCGCGGCACCTACCTGCTGCCTGACGACCGCGAGCGCATCGAGCAGGAGGATTGCCTGCGGGTCCAGGAGGCCGCGCGGACCGCGCCCATCCCTCCGCAAAACATGTTCGTCCACAGCATCCTCCAGCACTACTATGTGGATGGGCAGGACGGTGTGCTGAATCCCGCCAACATGTTTGGCCGCAAGCTCGAGGCCGACTACCACATCATCCATGGGAACTCGAACCGAATCAAAAACAGCATCCAGTGCCTGTGCGATCTGGATTTGGAAATCGAGGACATCGTTTTCACCCCCTACGCGGCCGCGCAGGCTGTGCTGAATCAGAGCCAGAAGAACATCGGCGCTTTGATGGTGGATATCGGCGGCGGCAGCACCGACTACGCCGTGTATTCCGCTGGCGCGCTGAAGCAAAGCGGCTGCCTTGGCGTGGGCGGCGATCACATTACCAACGACCTTTCGCTGGGCCTCCGCATCCCCATGGGCAAGGCCGAGACCCTCAAGCTCAAGGAAGGCTCCTGCGTCGTGGGCAACAGCCTGCCCGGTGAGACAGTGATGCTCAAGGACGAGCACGGCTTCGCGGGCAAGGAGATCGAGCGCGAGATGCTGAATACGATTATCCACATGCGCATGCGCGAGACTTTCGAGCTGCTCAAGCGCGAGCTGGAGAAGGCCCACTACATCGACTACCTCGGCGCTGGAATGGTGCTCACCGGCGGCACGTCCGAGCTGAAGGGCATTAAGTTTCTCGCGGAGGAAATTTTCCAGATGCCCGTGCAGCTTTGCCGCGCTCAAAATGTTTCCGGCGTCACCAGCGCCTTTGAAAATCCCCAGTACTCCGCCGCCATCGGCCTCGTGAAGTATGCCCAGGCGACCTTCGACGACGAGGGCGGGGGATGGCTCGGCTGGTTCAAGGGCATCTTTGGATAACACCCATTTATGATCGAAGTCTCCCGCACCTCTCACAGGACCGAGCCCATCATCCGTATCCTGGGCGTCGGCGGCGCTGGCTGCACCGTGCTCGATCGCATCATCCTCGATGGCATCGACAGCGCCACTGCCGTCGCCATAAATACCGATGTGCAGTCGCTGAATGGTAGCGTGGCTCCCGACAAGATCCACCTGGGCCGCGAGGTCACGCGCGGCCTTGGCACAGGCGGAGATCCCGAGGTGGGCTATGCTGCGGCCGAGGAGGCAGGGGAGGAGATCCAATCGATCATCGCTGGTGCCAATCTCGTCTTTCTCTGCGCGGGCCTCGGAGGGGGCACCGGCAGCGGGGCCACACCACTCATTGCCCACTTCGCGCGCAAGGCTGGAGCCACCGTGATTGTCTTCGTCACCATGCCCTTCTCTTTCGAGGGTCGCCGCCGCCGCGAGCAAGCCACGAACGCCCTCGCGCAAATCCGCGAGCAGGCCGACCATGTTATCTGTTTTGAAAACGACCGCATGGGCGAGGCCAGCGCCCCCACTGCGGGAGTCCAGCAGGCCTTTCTCGCGGCAGACGCCACGCTCAGCGCCAGCATACGCTCCATTGCAGGAATGGTGCGGGCTCGCGGCCTCGTCGGCATAGGCCTCGATGAACTCGCCACCGCGCTCCGTCAGCGCGATTCCCGCTGCCTCTTCGGCCACGGGGAGAGCGACGGAGCAAACCGCGCGCATGAGGCGCTCGACCGCGCGTTAAAGTCCCCGCTCATGGATCGCGGGCGCATGCTCTCGGAGTCCCACACCGTTCTCATCCACCTCGCCTGTGGCACGGATGTGACACTCAACGAGGTCACCGTGCTGATGGAGGATTTCAACCGCCACATCTCCGATACCACGCGGATCCAATTCGGGCTCACCACCGACTCCCGCCTGGGCCGCAAGCTCACCGTCACCATTCTGAGTTCCACTAGCGCCGCGCTGGCCTCTGCCACCACCCATGCGGAGGCACCCTCCCGCGTAATAGCCCCGCCCCAGCAGCCCGCGCCCGCCTACGCCCCGCCTGCTGCAAAAGACCCACACCCCGTCGAGGATGTAACCCTCTTCCCACCTGACGAGCCTGCCTTCGAGGCAACACCGCCTCCGGTGAAACAAAAAGTCCCGGTGCCCAAATCGGAGTCAGCCGTCGCAAAAGCGCCCAGGGTTCCGGCCGAACCTCCCGCTAAAAAGGAACAGAAAGCCGAACAAATGCCCCTCGAAGCACCCAGCCGTGGCCGCTTCGACAAAGGCGAGCCCACCATCGTCGACGGCCAGGACCTCGACGTACCCACCTTCATGCGCCGCAACGTAAAGCTGAAGTAGCCGTCCGCCTCTTTGCATTCAGCATGCGTGTGCGGAAGCGCGTCTTCAAGCGGGAGCGCCGCCACTGGGAGCGCCGATGTCCTCAATCGGCCACCTCACAGCGCGAAGCGCCTATCTATTCCTGCTTTCGATTTCGCAGTGAAAACGCACGCAAGCCGCGCAGATTATTCCTGTCTTCCTGCCTTCCTGAGCAACAACGGAACGCATCCCATCGACGCGAG
>JAYUWZ010001037.1:0-5753 GCA_043753265.1 Verrucomicrobiaceae bacterium | reverse complement strand
CGCAGGCAAGATTGTCCTTTCCAATACTTACGCCGGGCCGGGCCGCTCGCGCGTGCATCGCTTTGCCAATGAGATCGTGGAGACGCTCACGGGTGCTCCCGGCATCGCGGGAACGAAGGTCGCCTTCGTCGCCACGAAGAGCGGGAAAAAGGAAATCTACACCTGCGACATCGACGGCTCGAATATGGTGCAGCTTACCAAGGACAACTCGATTGCGGTGTCGCCGAGCCTCAGCGCGAATGGCAGGACGCTGCTCTACACCGGTTACCAGAGCGGGTACGCCGATGTGTACAAGGTGGATCTCGGCAGCGGTTCGCGCAGCCGCATCATGAAATATCCCGGCACGAACAGCGGCGCGACCTTTTCGCCGAGCGGCGGGAACATCGCGGTGACGCTGAGCAAGGATGGCAACCCTGAGCTTTACGTGACGGGCAGCGGCGGTGGCGGCGCCAGCCGGCTCACGCGCACGCCGGGCGTGGAGAGTTCGCCGACGTGGTCGCCCGATGGCCGTGAGCTGATTTACAGCAGCGACGATGGCGGATCTCCCCAGCTTTACCGGATCGGCTCCGGGGGCGGCGCCCCGCAGCGGCTCTCCACGGGTTCCACTTTCAACACCGAACCCAACTGGTCGCCCGACGGCAGGAAGGTCGCCTTCAACACCCGTGGGGGTGGTGGATTCAACGTGGCGATTCTCGAACTTTCCGGCGGGAGCACACGCACGCTCGGCGAGGGCGAGGACCCTGTGTGGGGTGCGAATTCCCGGCACATTCTCTGCGCGACGGGCGGCTCCCTCGTGCTCATCGATACACAGACCGGCACGCGGACTCCGGTGGTCGGTGGGCTGGGGAAAATCAGCGAGCCAGCTTGGGCGCGGGAGTAGCAGGCGGTTGCGAGGCTTGACCGTTTTTCGGGGGATGAGAGAAATACGGTAGAGTTGTGTATCCCCGTAACAAGACCGGGGTTTCAATTGCGCCCGTCAAGCCTTGCCCCCCGAATCTCTCCTTTCCAAACGATTTTGCAGTGATACAAACCCGTCATGAAAGCAGCCCTTCTCTCCGGAATTGTTTTCCTCGCACTCGGGTTTTTCGCGCATGCGGATATCTTCGACGATCAGCTCGAGAATCTGCGCAAGGGCAAGAAGATGGATCTCTCGCCGGACGACTTTGCTGCGGCAACGAAGAAGGCTTTTGAGACTTACGAAAAGACCCCGGATGACCCGGAGGCCATGGCGGACATCTACATGGCGCAGGTAAAGTGGTCGATCCTTGATGAGGAACGCCATGGAGGCTGGCCGGTGCGCTCGTGGCTGATCATGGAGGAGCCCAAGCGGAAGATTCTTTTCAAGACGCTGAAGGCGCGCTTTGAGAAAAATTCCGATGCGATCACCGCATACTGCCTGCTGCCATCCGCACTCTTTGAGAAGGATGCGGAGCTCGGCCAGAAGCTAATGACGACGGTGAAGGAGAAGGACGAATTCCTGGCGAAGAAGCTTCTCAAGGCCGGCGAATTCTGGACGACGTGGGTGAAACAGGTGCAGCAGTCGAAGTAGCGGGAAATCCTGCTCGACACCGCTCCCCGTGCGGGAAAGACACGCGGCGTGGAAATTTTACCCATCAGCCAGTTAAAAAGGGCGGCCGCGGAATCGCGCGTGGACGCCAAGGTGCATGCCCAAGTGGAGTCGCTGGCGCGCCGCGATGCGAGCAATGGGAAGCCGTTCATCGATGTAACGTTCGCGGATTCAGAGGGGAAATTTTCGCTGAAGGCGTGGAATGATTCACCGGCATTCGCGTTCTGCGAGCGGGCTGCGGCGGGCACCTTTGTGGAGGTGACCGGGGAGTTTTCCACCGGACGCTTCGGCCTGGAGGCGATGCGCTGGACGGTGCGCGAGCTGAATGCCGAGGAGCGCGACCTCGTGCTCGCGGGCTCACCTTTCCAGCGCGGCAGGCAGGCGGAGGATTTTGCATTCATCCTTCAGGGTGTGGAGGCGGTTGTGGATCCCCGGCTCAAGGCGCTGGCCTGCCTCTTTCTCACAGAATTCGGCGACCGCTTCCGCCGTGCGGCGGCGGCGCGAAACAACCACCATGCGCGGCGTGGCGGACTGGTCGAGCACACGGCGCAGATGATGCGCTCGGCCCTGGCGCTGGCAGGCGTTTACCCGCATCTCAATCGCGACCTGCTCACGGCGGGGGTTCTGTTTCACGATTGCGGCAAGCTCTGGGAGAACCAGCTCGCGGCGGATGGATTTTCGATGCCGTTCAACGAGACGGGGGAATTGCTGGGGCACATCACCATCGGCATCGAACTGGTGAACAATCTCTGGCGCAAGCTGCAGCAGAGTGAGGACTGGAAAACGTGGTTGCCACTGGAGCCGCACTGCGAAGATGTGCGGCTGCACTTGCTCCACCTCATCGCGTCACACCACGGCGAACTGCAATTCGGAAGCCCCGTCGTGCCCAAGACCCCCGAGGGCTGGGCGTTGCACTACGTCGACAACATGGACGCAAAAATGGAGATGATGGCAAATGCCTACGCCACCGGAAAACCGCTCTCCGCGCGCATCCAGGAAAAGGTGTGGCCCCTCCCGGGGAACAGCGTGAAGCCGCTGGAGCCGTTTCCGCGTCCGCAGGAGTGATGATCTGAGAAGTGGCCAATGCGCTACCGGGTGCTAAAGAGATATACACGCCCATGAATATTCCGCAGACACACGAACCCCAAGTGTCTTCGTGGCCTAAAGAGGATTCCACATTCCGCTTTTTGCTGAAGCTTTGGTGCCGCGGGTGGGAGGTCATTGGAAGGGGGCTGGTATTTTTCTTTCTGTTCAACATCACGATTCTCCCGCTGAGATTGATGGAGTGGCTGATCGCCCCAAAATCAAACACCTTCACGGTGGGTGTGGCCTGCCTGGTGATCTGCGCAATCCTTTACTTGCCATTCGCATTCTACCTTGCCGCAAAGGGCGCCGGCTGGCGGTGGCATGAAGAAGTGGATTTGAACAATCGATATGATCCGAAAACCATTCGCGGCGCGGGGTAAGTATCTCTGCGGGGAACGCTCCCCTAACCCTTTCGGTTCATCCACTTCCGCCCACCTTTGAGCGCCGCGAGCGTCTCCTTTAACCGCCGGTCCTGTGTCTCGGGGCGCTTGGCGGTGGTGAGCCAGATGATATACTCGCGCTGGCAACTGGGGCTTAGTCCGGCAAAGCCCTCGGCGGCACGGCCATCGCGTGCGAGTGCCTTCGTGAGGATTTCTGGTGGCGGGATGGGTTCCCTCTTCACCTTCGGCGCAGGGAGAATCTCGGGGTTCGCATCGAGATTCACCGCAGCGTGGAGCAGCACGCGCAAGGCATCGTAGCGCACCTTCGCAGGATCAGCGATACGGATGCTGCGGATGTTGGTGTTGGTCTCGCCGTCGGTGAAAATTTCCAGAGGATCCGGCAGCTCGGTGCCACGAAAGAACGCGACGCCCACGTGGGCCTTGCACGCGCTGATGCCGCACACGAGCTTGCGCCCCGTGAAACACAGGATGTTCCATTTGATGGATTCCGTGAGGTCGGGCTCCCACCGTAAAAATTGCTCGCGCAGGCCTGCAGTGATGGGACGGGAAAAATCGGGAGTAGCGTCGAGCCACTCGTCGGGATCACGGGTTTTGGCGCGGGAGCAATCCATGGAGCTTTAGCGGATCCAGCCAAAGGCTGCCAGCGCATACGGCACGGGCAGAGCGGTGAAGATAACGGTGAGCAAATGATAGCCCGCGCGCAGCCACCAAGTGGTGAGAAACTCGCTGGCATCGAAAACGAAGAACTGCACCGCAAGCCGCGCAAACCAAAACACAGCAACGTAGCCGCAAAACGCACGGGCAAGCAGAGAGCCACTGGCGAGTTCCTGCGCGCACAAAATAGAGAGAACGCCGAAGCTCACAATGCTGAGCACGATGAACACGCCATAGACCCAGAACAGGCGCCGGAGAAAGGGATGCAGCCCCCCGAGATTCCTTTTCCAATCGAGCGCCCAAGGGACTGTCGCGCTGGCCACCAGGATGCTGAAATGGACGCATCCGCAGAGACGGAATAGGAGCTCGGCGAGTTCGCGGTTCATCGTGCGCCAGTGGCTTCCATCATGGGGAGCATGATATTCCGCACAAAGGGCGGATGAAAAAGAAAGAAAGCGGGAGCGCCCACAATCAGCAGGGTAAATGCACGGCCGCGCCAGCCCTGCCGGAGACCAATGCGCCGCCCTGCGCGCGAACGCTCGAAGGCCGCGGCAAGCCCCTGCAGCGTGAAGTAGGCGGTGGGCAGGCCCCATCCGCCAAGCGCCGGCAGGCTGATGACCGTCTCGTGGATTACGCCCGAGGCGATGAACGCGGCGATGCCAGCCTTTGCGACGCCCAGCCTGCGGACGCCGGGTTTGAACACGAAACGCTCGGCCAGTTCGTTGAACGCGAGGTTCCAGCGCCTTCCCCAGAAATCGCCCAGCGAACGCGCGGCGAGCGGTTGCCGCATGATGGGCTCCGCGCAAACGCCGATGGTGCGCCACGCGATGGAAAGGAGATGAAAACCGCCAAAGTGAAGCATGAAAATGAGACCCGCCATCCCCACCCAGCCCACCGCCAGCGGATGCATGAATTGCCGCGCGATTCCAAAATAGAGCACGGCACCCAGCGTGGTCTTCGCAAGGGCGGCGAGCCATTCCAAAGCGTGGGGCCTTTCACACGCGCCGTGGAGGAAGGCGGCGGCATCCATGCCCGGCCATGCGAACAGGAACGCGGCGCGGCGCCAACCCCCACCCGGTCGGGCGGAAAAAAGGGCGAGCACCTTGCAGCATAGAAAGATGATGCCGCAGAGAATCCACATGACCGCCCAGGCGGGCAGCACGCCCGCAAGCAATGGCTGTGGGTTGGCGATCACGGCAAGGTGGGGAGCGGGAATTCGCGATGCCGTGAAAAGGGTGCCATTCGCTCGGGAGGTTATCGGAAATGAGGATTATGGGGAATGGGGAAACGTTGCACCAAGCATTCGAAGCCACTCTGGCGCGAAGCGCCTTTTTAAAACAGTCATCCCGAGCGAGCCTAAGCTAGTCGAGGGACCTCACTCTGTCCTCAAAACCTCCCAAATTCGCGAAGATGATACCTTTTTACAAATTTGGACGAGTATCCCACCCGCGCGCACACCGCCACAGAGTGAGGTCCCTCGACTCGTTCCTCGCTCGGGATGACTGCTTTAAAAAGGCGCTTCGCGCCACCTTCGAGTCGGATGTTTGAGACGCGTTCATTATTCCACAATATACCCGCACGCCTCCAAAATCTTCAGCGCCTGAGCCGCTGCCAGCACATTGTGCACCCGGAAGATCTGCGCCCCGCGCAGTACTCCGCTGGCGATGCAGGCCACGGTGCCGGCGTCGCGCTCCGGTGCGGAAAGCCCCAGGACATCGCCGATCACCGTCTTCCGCGAAACGGGCAGCAGGATGGGTCGCTCGAAGCGGTGCAGCCGCGCGAGTTCTCGATAGATGCGGAGATTGTCGTCGCGCTGTTTTGCAAAATCGATGCCCGGATCGATCACCATGGCGTCGCGCGCCAGGCCTGCCGCCTCGGCCATCGCCAGCTTCTCGGTAAAAAATGCATCGAGCCGCGCCATCACGTCATCGTATCCTACATGGGTGTGTGGAATCTTGGGCTGGCCGATGGTGTGCATGATGAGCAGCGCAGCACCGTTGCCCGCGCAGATGCGTGCATTTTCATCCGTGGGCAGACCGCCGATG
>JAYUWZ010001036.1:0-5756 GCA_043753265.1 Verrucomicrobiaceae bacterium | reverse complement strand
ATTTCCGTCACCGAGGACGAACAGCGCACCGCATTCATGGAGATGCCCGCGTTTCAGGGCGACGATGGCCATTTCAGCCCCGCTTCGTTTGAATCCTTTGTGACAAACGTGATGAATCCCGAGGGCTACTCGAAGGATCAAATCAATGAATTCCTCACCGGTGAAGTGCGCATCCGCCGGGTGCGGGCACTCGTGGGTGCAACCCTCGCGGCCACCCCTGCGCAAATCCGCCAGCAGGCGCTGGAGCGCCAGATGAAGCACGAGATTTCCTACGTGGAACTGAAGCGCGCAGACTTTGTAAAAGACGTCACAGCGACCGAAGAGGAGATGAAGAAGACCTACGAGGACCGCAAGGACCAGTTCAAGTCGCAACCCGAGCGCAAGGTGCGCTACGCCGCTTTCCTTCTGCCCCCGCTCGCGGACGGCAAGCCCCTCGAGGAAGACAAGCGCAACGAAATGCTCCAACAACTCGCCAACAAGGCTTACGAGTTCCGTGAAGCCCTCGAGGTAAAGGGCACCAGCTTCGACGAAGCCGCAAAGAAGTTTGGCGCGAAAGTCGGGGTGACGGAGAACTTCTTCGACATCCAAACCGGACCGGACGAACTCGAAGGCAAGGAGACCGCAGCCGCGGCAGCATTCCAGCTCACAAAGGAAAAGCCGTATAGCGCCACGCTGAGTGTCTCGGACGAAATGGAAAAGGGTGCCTATGTGCTCGCCTTCGCAGAGGAGAAGGCCCCCGAACAGATGACCTACGAGGCCGTGAAGCCCCGGATCGAAAAGGAACTGAAAGAGGAGAAAGCCGGGAAGGCTCTCCAAGCCAAGGCGACCGAAGTCCGCACCAAGCTCGAGGAAGCCAAAAAGGCGGGCAAAACCTTCTACGAAGCCGCAGAGGCGCTCGGATACAAGCCCGTCCCCTTCCCCGCTTTCGGTGGAGGCCTGCCTTTCCCGAGCAATGCAAAGTATGCTCGCGAGGTCGTGACGGCAGCAAGCAAGCTGGCCCCCGGTCAGCTTAGCGAAGTCCTCCCCATCAGCGAGGGAGTGACAATCGCCCATGTCGACCAGCGCACCGCCGGCGACGAAAAAGCCCTCGATAAAACCGTGCTCGATCGCGCAGCCCGCGGAATCGAAAGCCAGATCCACCACTACGCATTCATGGAGTGGGTCACCAGCCGCACCCGCGCCGCAGGCGTCAACGAACTCGTCATCCGCTAATTAAATTTTGGCGCATCACAGGTTCAGTAGCGAAGAGTCAGGGGCCTGTATTGGAGGGCAAAAGCCCGGCAATAGCAGCCTCGGGCAAGCGAGGCACGAGCGCAGGCTTCGATAGACCAGAATCCAAGCCCTGAAGGACGTCCCATAAAAACGCAGCAAAGGCTCAAACCGCGGAACCTGCTCATATGAACATCGAGGAACTATTTGACGACGCCAATGGCGACCTCGCCCTTGGCGAACTCGATGCCGCAGCCGAAAAGTACCGGCGCTGCGTGGAGCAAGACCCCGGCTTTGCCGATGGCTGGCACGCGCTCGCCATGTCGCTGATGAAACTTGGCAGGCACCCCGAAGCCATCGAGGCCGCTCTGAAATACACCGACTTGCGCCCAAACGAGCAACTCGCCTGGAGCACCCTCAGCATCTGCTACGTGAAGAACCACCAAATCAAAGAAGCCGAAGCCGCGGGCGGCAAAGCCCGCATCCTCGGCTGGGGCGGCAAGATCAAGCGCGACGTGTAGGGCAAGCCAGCGCTTCAGCATCGCTCATCGCTCATCGCTCATCGCTCATCGCTTGCGCATTGGGCGTTGAATGTTGAGCGTTCGGCGTTGGACGTTTGATTACTCACTCCGCAAAGCCTCAAGCTGCGATCCCCGCAGCGCCACCCGTGTGGCCACCCAAGCGCAGACAACGCCGACAAGGGCCATCCCGCCAAAGAGCATCCCGATCTGCCCCCACGGAAACGCGCCGCCCTTTTGCGAAAGCTGCGGCCACACCGCGAGCCGCGCGCTCGCGGCGCCAATGACCAAGGCCCCGGCGATGAGCCATCGGTGCTCGCTGAATACCAACCCGCGCAATTGCGGCGGACGAAATCCCACCGCCTCCAGCAGCCCGAACTCACGCCGCCGCTCGAGCACATTGCGCGCGACGACGATCCCCAGGCCCGCGCTTCCCAGCAGCATCCCAAGCCCGCCCAGCACCTGAAAGATGGAAAGGTATGTGTTCTCCACCGCATTGAACTCCGCCAGCCTCTGCCCGGCAGGCACCAGTTCAAGTCCGCGATCCCCGAGTTGCTTGGTGAGGTGCTCCCGCACCGCCTGCGCTTTGGCTGGAGGACAATCCACAAAGAAGAAGCGATATCCCGCAGCATTCGGGAATTTTTCAATGAAGTGCTTCTCCGAGATCAGCACGAGCCCCTGCAACATGGAGCCGCTTAGCACCAACTTGAGTTGGACCTTCAACGGCTTCCCGCGCTCATCAGTGTACTCAATCGTATCCCCGACCGACTTCTGCATCGCCCATTGCAGCGTATTGCCGTCCACCGCTGCATACAGAGGCTCCTTTGAGTCCGGCTCGCTGGCCGTATTGAGGAACATCCAAGGACGGATCTTCAAACCAGGGCCGCTCGGTGCCTGGAAGCGAAACGCATTGAGCTTCGCCATCTCCTCGGGATTCACTCCAATCAGCCTCGGCTGCATAGCCCGGTTGAGATTCAGACAGCTCGCATCGTCCCCTTCGAGCACGCGCATCTGCACGATGTGCACGCCTGCCATCAGGTCATCATCCAGCACGTATTTCTCCCTGCCAGTCTGCGAATTCAAATCCTCGTAAATCGGCGCGCTGCTTTCGCCCACGAGCGCAAAGCCACCTGTGCCGGAGTCCTTCCGCGTCACATCATCCAGCGGGCCTTTGCGAAAGCTGTCCACTGCCACCACCATGAAAACGCCGCTCGCCAGCACCGCAATCGTGGCAATGCTCCGGCCCGCGCGTCGCGACGTATTGCGCGCAGCCAGATCGGGTAGAGTGTCCACACCCGTGCCGGTCGCCACCCGGCGAAGCGTCGCGCGCGAAAACACCAGCCCCCCGATAAGCAGCATCGCGCCTGCACCAAAGAACGCCCCTGGATTTCCCCGCGCCACCACCGCCAGTACGACGGCGCCAATGACGAGAGCCGCCGCGACGTACACCCCGCGTTGCGACTTTGCGGCAGACACCTTCACCACATCCTCCTCACCGCCGCCAGCCAGCAGGCTGGCAGCCTCGCGCTTGAAGAGCCGGCGGCTCGCCAGCCACATCGCAATATAGGCCACCACCACGCCGCTCGCCACGCCGATGCCCAGCGTAGCCGGGGACATCTCAAACAAAAACTGAGACCCACCGGTGGCCCCGCTCCACACCCCCGACAAAGCCGAGAGCACCAAGCGCGTATAGATCGACGCAGCCGCCACCCCGATCACCGAACCAATCAGCGCCAGATACAACCCCTCACGCAGGAAAAGCCGCCTCACCGACTTCACCCGCCAGCCCACCGCCAGCAAGAGCCCAGCCTCCGTCGCGCGCTGCTCGATGCTAAAGGTAAACAACAACCCCGTGAGCACCGCCGCCGCGACGATGAGGAAAAACGAAAAGCTCGCAAACAACTGCCCAAAATCCACCGGTGCATTCGTCGCCGCCAGCGCCTGCTCGCGCAGCGGCACCACGCGGAAGCCGAGCGCTGTGGGATCGATATTTGTAGCCAGCCATTCCACCTCCTCCCGTTTGGTGCCAGCAGGGTAACGGATGCTCGTCAGTTCGCCCCAGCGATTTCCCCACATTTCCTTGCCCACCCGCAGATTCACAAACGCCTTCGGCGTGCCCCTGTATTGTGCCCAGTAATCCTCATCTTTTTTCCGAATGCGTTCCGATTTAAAATCAAAGCCCGGCTTCCAACTCTTCAGCCCATCCTTGTCTGGAACGTTCGGAAAATCAGGCATCCACGAAGTGTTCAACTGCGGCTCACTCATCTCGATGATTGGCCCCAGCACGGTGAACGTCCGCGACTTCTCAACAAGCTCCCTCCGCTCACCCATCACGAAATACTGGACAGTCACCTGCCCCCCCGGCTCGACACCCAAATCCTCCGCGAGCCATCGCGTAATCTGAATCTCATCCTCCGCCAGCTCCGCCTGCACAAATCCACTGCTCGGCGCATCAATGGCCGTCACCATCGAGTAAGGAGTGGACTTTGCCTTCGGGTCTTTTCCATCCCCCGCAGTCAGTCCCGTGACGAAATAGGTAAGCGAATCGACAGCTCGTTTCTCCCGCTCGTGTGCGGCCGCGACCACCGGTGAATCCAAAAAGACACGCGAGCTTCGAAGTTCGAATCCACCCGGCGCAGGCAGTTCGCGAACAGCGAGATCGAAGTTTGCAAGAAGTCCTGCCCGTGTGGCATTCGCATCAATGATACGCAGGTCTTCCATTATCCGGGTGGACGCGGTTCTCTTCCGCACTCTGAGCCCAACGCTCTCCAGCAAACGGTTTAACGTGAAAGGGGCCGCAGCCGGTTCTTGCGGGGGGACATATTGATTCAACACCAGATTCACCTTCTCCCCCAGCGCCAGCTTTCGCTGTAGCACTCCGCTCGGTAGAAATATCGTCGCTGGCGGCACCTGACCCGAGACCAGTGAGAACCGTCCAAAATCCGCATCCCCCACCACATGAGCCACGCGGGCTTTGATTAGGATTAAAGCATCCTCGTCGCCTGAGAGCGGTGCATCCTTGGAAATCGCGCTGGGTTTCTCCAGCCGAATATTAATCGTGGAACCCACTGCCACTCCCAGTTGTCCAGCGAGCCGCTCATTCAGTGCCACCTCCGTATCCTGAGGAGCCGCGACTTCGCCAAACGCCAAAACCTTGCCAGCCGGCGACAACTTCCAAAACGCATCATCCACCCCCACCACTTGCGCGCGGTTCGCACGCGCCGCACCGTCCGGCCGCTCCACCGTGCCCTGCAACATCAATACCCCGGCGGAATCAGAATCCATCCGCATCATGCGGTCAAACCCCACAGCCCGCTTTGCTGCATCTGTGGGCCACTCCACAAATCGCTCACCGCACACCAGCGCATCCCCCACCCGCCCCACACGAGCCTCTGCCTGCGCACGCAGCGTGGCCTTCACCGAGTCCCCCACCATGAGCGCCCCGGTAAGCACCAGCGCCGCCAGAGCCACCCCCAGCACCACTCCAAGATGTGTGCGCCAGTAGTGGCGGATCGATCGCAAAATCAAAGTGCGCGCTTTCATACCCCAAAAAGCTTCCCTTCACGCAGTTCCATCACCCGCCCCATCCGCGCTGCCAGTTCGCGCGCATGCGTCACCATCACGATCGCCACCTTTTCACGCGTGTTGATGTCTGCGAGCAGCTCCGCGAGCTTCTCAGCATTCGCGCGGTCCAGCGCCCCGGTGGGTTCATCTGCGAGCAGCAGCTTTGGCGAGAGCACTAGCGCACGCGCCACCGCAGCCCTCTGCCGTTCACCGCCGGAAAGCTGTCCGGGCCGGTGATCCAGCCGGTGCGATAATCCCACCGCCTCCAGCAACGACTTCGCTCGCGCCCGAAACGCATCCCTCTCCCCCTTCGCAGCCTTCCGCGCCAGCGCGGGCACCAGCACATTTTCCAGCACCGTGCACTGCGGCAGCAGATGGTGAAGCTGGAATATAAAACCGACCGTCGTATTCCGAAACAGCGCGAGCGCATCCGCATTGAGCTGCGCAAGATTCGCCCCCGCCACA
>JAYUWZ010001035.1:0-5756 GCA_043753265.1 Verrucomicrobiaceae bacterium | reverse complement strand
CCCGTTTTGCCATTGCCGCCATCACCTGCCAGGAGATGAAAGCTGGGAGTACCAACGGGCGAGCCACTCACAACCGTGGCCAGGTCGATCTGAAAATTCGTGATGCTGCCACCCGCCGATGCAGTCCCCACCGAAACGGCCCCAGTCGGGCTGCCATTGCCCGCAAACACCTGGAGATTATCACCCCGGTAAACTTTCAGGTTGGTGATGGATGCCCCATTCTTTGCGACGTAATTCGCGGAACTAAATCCAAACTCCTCCTGAAAACCAGGCTGGACGGGATTGATATCCATCACGATATCGTCGTCGTCGACGTCTTGGTCGCCGTCGGTGTCAACCCTCACGGACGAACTGTAAGCGCCGCCGCTTCCTAGGAACGACTCCGTGCGAAAGAGAGCGTCGCCAGCGTACACCCCGTTAATCGTGCCCGCGATCTGGATATTACTCACAGACCCGCCGGTAATGATATTTCTCACGCTCCCCGTTTCGCTCTCCGTTGGCCGGACGATCACTCCCAGAATATCATTTGCGAGCAATACGCCGCCATCCTCCCCATTTGCAGGATTACCATCAGAGTCAGACAGTGCACCCGCAGAGGTGAGATTGGCCACGATATCGCCCTGGATGTCTCCATAAACGTCCATCTTCACACCAGGTCCCACGGAAATGCTGGTGATGCTATCGCCATTGAACCAGACAATCGCCTGGCCGCTGTAAATTTTCACCGCGAGAAAAGAGTTCTCCCCCACCGAGGTCTCGCCGGTGGACGGACTGCTGCCGCCTAATAAATTCGCGCCCTGGACCAATAGTGCGGGGGCGATACGGGATTCAAGTGGCTCGATGGAGTGAGGGCGGGTGAGCTTAGCGGGCTTCATGTCCCACCCCGCTGAGCACGAAGGATGCCCACTATCCCACGACGCGTATTACGATGGAGAATTATTGCGCCAGCTACTGCTTACCATCAGTGCACCTTAAGTGTAATGCTCACGTTTCGGTCCCGCCAACGGCGCGCAAGAGCATAGCCTGGGGCAAGCGAGAAACGAGCGCAGCCCTAGCCCTGAATTATCGGGAGTTTTCTATCCCCGAGTAATGAAGACTGAAAGTCGTCTCTACTCCTTAAAATCCGTATCCGCCTCTTTCAGGTCGAGTTCCTTGATCCACGTATTGCGATAGCGCACATCGTGGCCCTCGCACTGTAGTTTCAAGCCTCCCAGCGTGTCAGTGATCCCCTTCCCACCATCATTGCCACCATCGATCCCCGAGTTCTTCCCGCCATGCACCTTCATGATTTTCTGGTTCGTGTGAATTTTTTTGCCGTTGAAATAAATCGTCACCACCGGCTGCTCGGTGAGCTTGCCATCCTTGAAACGCGCGGCGCGAAAGGTGATGTCGTAGGAGTTCCACTTCCCCGTGCCATTGTAGGCATCGAAGGGCGCTGCCGCCTCGTTGATCACCGCAGCCATGCCGTGCGCGCCTTTGTCCCCATCCAGCACCTGGATTTCGTAGCGATTCTGCAGATACACCCCACTGTTGCCGCGCGGTTTCATGCAGACAAATTCGATGTGCAGCCGGAAGTCTTTGTATCCCTTTTTCGTGACAATATCCGCAGTGCCAAATTTGCCGCCATCGGCCACGCGGTCATCCGTCATCACCACGGTTCCCTTGTCGATCGGATCGTCCACAATCTTCCACTTGATGGGCAGCGCCGATTTGAAACCCGGCCCCTCCCAGTAAGTCCATTTGTCATCGAGCATCTGGCGCGAGCCATCGATGATGACCTCAGCCCCCTCAAGAGGCTTCGCGCCAACGCCGAGCTCGGCCATGGCAGGGGTGGTGACAGCAATCAATGCGGAGAGAATGGTGAGACGGGTGGAAGGCATAAGTGAGGTTTTCGATGGTTATAACTGAGAAGGAAAGCGCGATTCGCGTGATGTATTTAAGCAAGCACACTCTTCACCACGTGCCCGTGCACATCCGTGAGCCGGCGCGCGGCTCCGTTGTGGTAGTAAGTCAGCTTCTCGTGATCCAGCCCCAGCAAGTGAAGCACCGTCGCGTGAAAATCATACACGGTCGTCACGTCGACCGCCGAGCGCCGGCCAAATTCATCCGTCTCCCCATGCGACACGCCACCCTTGATTCCTGCCCCCATCATCCACGTCGTGAAGGCATCGGGATTGTGGTCGCGCCCCTGGGTGCCCTGCTGGTGCGTGGGCATGCGCCCAAACTCCGTGGTCCAAAGCACGAGCGTGTCATCGAGCAACCCCCGCTGCTTCAAGTCCGTAAGAAGCGCCGCGGTGGGCTCGTCAAAAATCGGGCAATGCCGCTCGTAGTCCGCCTTCAGCGTTTTGTGCGCGTCCCAATTCAGCAACCCATCCACCCCGCTGGCGCGCGAGGCGCAGTAAAGGCTCACATAGCGCACCCCCTGCTCCAGCAGACGCCGGGCAAGCAGGCAGTTGCGTGCATAGGCACCCTTCAGCGGATTCGCATCCGCCGTTCCATAGAGCGAATGCACGTGCGCGGACTCCCGCGAAAGATCGCTCACCTCCGGGGCCGCGAGCTGCATGCGCGCGGCCAGCTCATACGCAGCGATCCGCGCGCGCAGTTCGTCCGCACCTGGATGCGCCGCAGCGTGCGCCGTATTCATCTCGCGGAGAAAAGCACGCGTGGCCTCGTCCTTCGCCGCGTCGAGCCCCTGCGGACGCGCCAGATTTCGCAGGGGAAGCTGCGCAGCCATCGCGACGGCCTGGTGCTGCGCGGGCAAAAACCCGTTCGACCAATTCGCCTTCCCATTCGGCGGCTCCCCGCGCGTATCCTGGATCGCCACAAAAGCAGGCAGATTTTCATTCATGCTGCCGAGCGCGTGGCTCACCCAGGACCCCGCGGTCGGGAAGCCCTCGCGCACAAATCCGCTATTGATGAAAACACATCCCGGCCCGTGCGTATTCGTGCGCGAAACCATGGAATGAATGAAGGCGATATCGTCCACATGCCGCGCCATGTGCGGCAGCATGGAGGTGATATGCTTCCCCGATTTCCCCGCCTGCACGAAGGGCCACGGAGACTTCATCAGGTTGCCATTCTTGCCCTGAAAGCTCACGAGGTTCGCCTCCCCGGGATGCGGTTTGCCATCGTACTTTTCGAGCGATGGCTTGTAGTCCCACAAGTCCACATGCGACGCTGCGCCGGGGCAGAAAAGATGCAGCACACGCTTCGCCTTGGCCGAAAAATGAGGAGCCGCCAGAGCCCCCGCCGCCCTTGATTCACCGGTGAGCAAATGCGTGAGGGCCACCCCCATCATCCCGCTGGTGGTCTGCCCGAGAAAGCTGCGGCGCGTGAGATCGAGGAGGTTCATTCGAGGTAGAGAAATTCGTTGGAGTTCAGCAGCGCGCGGCACACGGCATCGACGCCGTGCGTGGCTGCCAGATGCTCCGCGCCCGCGAGTTCCGGGGCCGACGGCGCCCGCAAAAGCGCAAAGCGAAACGCCGCTTTAATCACCTCCGCCGCACTTCCATTCCCGCAGGCCGCGCGGCTGCGCTCCGCGAGGCGCGCCGCCATGTCGATGCTGAAGGAATGATTCAGCAACGTGAGCGCCTGGAAAGGCGTGGTCGTATTTGCACGCCGCGGGGCAGCAAAGGCCGTATCGGGAAAGTCAAAATCCGCGAGGATATCCACCACGCTCGCCCGCGCATTTTGGTGATACACCGCGCGCCGATAGGTCTCGGGCCCATGCTTGTCCAGCGGCGTGTAGGTGCACACGTTGTCCATCGAGAATTTATACAGGCGAAAACCCGGCCCGCCTATTTTGAGATCCAGCGCACCCGTGGCCGCGAGCATGGAATCGCGCACCTCCTCCGCAGCGAAACGGCGTGGAGGAAAGCGCCAGAGCAGCCGCGCGTCCTTGTCCGCACGCGAGGCATCCTCTCGAAACACCGACGACTGCCGGTAGGCCGCCGAGAGCAGGATTTCGCGGTGCAGCGGCTTCAGCTTCCAGCCATGTGCCACGAGCCTGCGTGCCAGCCAGTCGAGCAATTCCGGGTGCGAAGGCTGGCCACCGAGAAAACCAAAATCACCGGGGGAATCCACGAGCCCCGTGCCAAAATGATAATGCCACACGCGGTTCGCGAGCACCCGCTGGGTCAGATGATTCTCCGGCGAGGCAATCCACTCCGCGAGAGCCTTGCGCCGCTGGCCCTCCGGAGCTCCGCTGGGCAGTTCATACGCGCGTGCACCCAGCACGCTCAGGCTCGCGGGCACCACCTCGGCCCCCGGCTTCATCGGGTCGCCGCCCTTGTGTACAAAGGTCTTCACCGCTGGCTGCGCAAAATTTCCCGCCCACAGCATGCGTGGTCCAGGCACCGCCGCGATTTGCTTTTTGTTCTCCTCCAGCCTGCGATTCGCCTCCGCGATTTTCTCCTTCGGCTCCTTCGCTTTTTCCAGCTCCGCCTTTTCCGCCTTCAGCTTCTCCCGCGCTTCATTCAGCGGGTGCAGTGCCGCGGCATGCTTTTCCTTTTCTTCTTTCGACGCCACCGCCCGCTCCCCATGCGTCACCCCCTCAAATGCCGCGCGGATCCGATAGTAGTCCTCCGTCGGAATCGGGTCGAATTTGTGATGGTGGCACCTCGCGCAGTTGATCGTCAGCCCTAGGAAAGCCGAGCTCGTGGTGGTGATGAGATCGTCCAGCGTCACCGCGCGAATATTCGCCGTCGCCACCGCATCCTGGTTGCCCACGTTGTCGTAAGGCCCCGCCACGAGAAATGCGCTCCCGATGGAAACATGCGGATCATCCGGCGCGATCACATCTCCCGCGATCTGCTCCACGATAAAACGGTCGAACGGCTTGTCCTCATTGATCGAGCGGATCACATAGTCCCGAAACGGCCACAGGTTATCGATGATCACGTTCCGCTCAAATCCAGTGCTCTCGCCAAAGCGAATCACATCCAGCCAGTGCCGCCCCCACTGCTCGCCATAGCGCGGCGACGCCAGCAGCCGGTCCACCAGCGCCACGACGGCCTTCTCACCATCGCGGGCAAAGTCTCCCACAAATGCGTCCATCTCCTCCGCCGACGGCGGCAACCCGGTGACATCGTAGGCCATCCGCCGAATCAAAGTGCGCGGCTCCGCAGGCGCACCCGGCTTCAGCCCTTTCTCCGCGAGCTTTTGGTAAACAAAACGATCGATGGCACTTTCACGCCACTCCCCAGGCGCGCCCTCCGCAGCCGGAGGCACCACGTCCTTGATCGGCTGGAGCGACCACCACGATTTATCCGCCCGGCGTGCCGTTTCGGGTGCACCGGTGCGCGGGTCCGGCGCACCCATCTTCACCCACGCCACGAGGTCGGCGATGACGGCATCCGGCAGCTTCGGTTTCTTCACGGGCATCGCGAGATCAGGGTCGAGATGCCGCACCGATTGGATAAACAAGCTCTCTTCCGGCTTGCCGGGCAGAATCGCAGGCTTGCCCGAGTCGCCCCCCCGCTCCCATCCCACCTTCGTATCCAGCACCAGCCCACCCTTTACCTTCTTTGCATCCGCACTGTGGCACTCGTAGCAGTGCTCCACTAGGACAGGCCTCACCTTCTGCTCAAAGAAAGCAATCCCCTCCTCCGCCCCCGCCGATGCAGCAAAAGCCGCGCAGGCAGCAACTTGGAAAATCGTCCGGGAAAGAAAGAAGGGGCGCATGAACTAGCCGAATCAACCCTCCCCCACCCCATTCTCCTAGAGGGAATATTCCCACCCCACGAACCGCAGGTAGG
>JAYUWZ010001034.1:0-5758 GCA_043753265.1 Verrucomicrobiaceae bacterium | reverse complement strand
GATAGCGGAGTCTTCGTGGTAAACCCGATCTGCCCCCACGTGCTCACCAACCGTGCAGTGATTGTGAGCGACGAGAGCATCATCGAGATCACCCCTGCCGACGACCAGCCGAGCATCTTCCTCACGCTCGATGGCCAGAATGCACAGCACATCGGAGCCGGTGAGGCGATTCGCATCACCAAGGCAAAAAATCGTCTGCCCCTCGCATCGATTTCAGGCGTGTCCTACTTTGACGTGCTACGTCAAAAACTCAAGTGGAGCGGGACTGCGGTCTGATTGGTATTGGTACTAAACGGTCTGCGCTGTTCCCACCGCGATGGCGTTTGCCACGGCATAGTGCTCGCTGTGGCTGATGCTCAGAAGCACTTCACGGACTCCCAGGCGGCTGGCCGTCTGTGCCCCGATGCCGTGGAGGACCACAAACGGCGCACCGCTCGCCTTGCGGCAGATTTCCATGTCGAGCCACCCGATGTGTTCGCCGATGCCCGTGCCGAGCGCCTTGGACACGGCCTCCTTGGCGGCGAAGCGCGCCGCGTAGTAGCGTGCGGAATCTTTTCGCGCCGTGCAGTAGGCCTGTTCCGTGGCGAGAAAGCAGCGGTCCAGGAGAGCCTGTCCCTGCCGTTCCACCGCAGCCGCAAAGCGGGCGATTTCCACGATGTCCACGCCGAGGCCGAGTGCGTTCATGCAGGTGGCCTACTTTCCTCCCGCCATGCCTGCCAGCATTTCGCGCACTGCCTCGCCGAGGCCTGTGAGGATGGCGCGGGAGACGATGCTGTGGCCGATGTTGAGCTCCTCCAAATGAGGAAGGGTGCGGATGAGGGCTATATTCTGATAGTTGATGCCGTGCCCCGCGTTCACCTGCAGGCCGAGTGAGTGGGCAAGTTCGCAGGCGCTGCGCAGGCGTTCCCATTCGCGCAGTTGCTCGTCGCCCTGGGCGTTTGCAAACGCACCGGTGTGCAGTTCCACCATTTCGGCATTGAGTGCCTTGGATGCCTCGATCTGCGCATGCTCGGGCTCAATGAACATGCTCACGCGAATGTGTGCTTCGTGCAGCGCGAGAACTGTGGGGCGCAGCGCGTCGAGTTGTCCGGCGACATTCAGACCGCCCTCTGTGGTGATTTCCGCCCGGTTCTCGGGAACGAGGCAGACTTCCTCCGGTTTCAGGCGCAGGGCGATTTCCAGGATCTCGCGGGTGCTGCCCATTTCAAAGTTCAGCTTTGTCTTCACCGCTGCCCGCAGCGCAAACACGTCGGCGTCCTGGATATGTCTGCGATCGGCCCGCAGATGGATGGTGATGCCGTGTGCGCCTGCTGCCTCGCACGCTGCCGCGGCAGCCAGCAGACCCGGCTCGGCATTGTGCGCGGAGATATCCCCGGCATAGCGCGCCTGGCGCAGGGTGGCGACGTGGTCAATATTCACTCCCAGTTTCATTACCACCAAATGTATGCGCGCATTGCGATTCACCGCAAGCGGTGTCGCATCCCGGAACGTGGATCGAAGTGAACCGCCAAGTCCCCATGACGCCAAGCAATTGCATTTTGAACGCACTGCACGAGGCGTGAGAGCGTGCTATCCCTCTGCGGTGGCTTTGTCGCCTACGTGTGAGACGATGTCGGCGAGGATGATGTCGAGGGCCTTGGGGTCGTGCTTGGCGTCGTCCAGTTTGAAGCGCCCTTCCCTGCCATTGAGGGAGTAGCGGACGTAAGCCAGGCCCTTTGATTTCCACTTGGTGCGGTCCACTTGCGTGATTGCAGAGTACGGCACGCGGATGTTTCCTGTCGTGGTCACGGACTCGGCGTCGCTCTTTACCACTGTGCCCTTCTGCGACATCCAGACGGCTAGAGAAATCAGACCGATGGCTCCGGCGCCGCCTGCCCACCAAAACTGTTCCGCGTATTTGTGCGGGCCCATTCGGGTCTTGGGCGGCTCCGTTTTCCAGCCTTTTTCCTGGCAGAGCTTTTCCCACTCGGCGGGTGTGGCCTTCAGGCGTTCGTGGGCGTCGAAACGCTCATCGTTTCTCGGGTAGCCCACTGCCCCATCCCATAGGAAATACAGTGCAAACGCGATGAACAGAATGGGAATGAGTCCCTTCTGTTGTTTCCACATTCTGGTGACACGTGCTTCGGCTGGCATGGGCGGACTAGGCAGAGAGGTTGGAGGACTGGCGAGAGGAAACTTCGGGCCTATGAAGTCAGCAGGCGGACGAGGACGTCGTTCACCACCTGGGGGTTGGCTTTGCCCTGGGATAGTTTCATGACCTGTCCCTTGAGGAAGTTGATGCTCTTTTCGTTTCCGGCCCGGAATTCCGCAGCGGGCTTGGGATTTGCATCGATGGCCTGCATGCAAAGCGCCTCGATCGCGCCTGTGTCGCTTTCCTGCTTCAGCCCCTTTTCCTCTACGATGGTGGCGGGCGATTTGCCGGTGGCAAACAGTTCCACGAACACCTCCTTGGCCTGCTTGGAACTGATGGCTCCGCTTTTCACGATATTGACCAGCTCCGCAATGTGTCCGGGCGGTACGCTGCATTCCGCGATGCCCTGCCCGGCAGCTGCGACGGCGCTGAGCAGATCGTTGATGACCAAGTTGGCCACCGCCTTTGCGTCGGACGCGCCTTTCGCCGCAGCCTCGAAGTAATCCGCGAGCGCCTTCTCGCTGGCGAGCACGCTGGCGTCGTAGGTGGTCACCCCGTATTGCGAGACAAAGCGGTCGCGCTTTTCGCCCGGCAGCTCGGGACGGCGCTCGCGCACTTCCGCCATGAAGGCGGTCGTGCGGACGGGGAGAAGATCCGGATCGGGAAAATAGCGGTAATCGTGCGCGCTCTCCTTGGTGCGCTGGTGGCGCGTTTGCCCGGCATCGTCGTCCCATCCGCGGGTACTTTGGATGAGTTTTTCGCCGCGCTGCGCCGCGTCCATCTGGCGCTCGATCTCGTAGGCCAGCGCGCGCCGCACTGCGGGGATCGAATTCATGTTTTTGATCTCAATTTTCACTCCCAACTCGCTCTGGCCCTCGGGACGCACGGAGACGTTGCAGTCGCAGCGGAGTTGACCCTTTTCCATATCGGCATCGCTCACGCCGCCGTAAATGAGGATTTGCTGCAGCGCGGTGAGGTAGGCAAATGCCTCCTCGGGTGAATCGATTTCCGGCTCGCTCACGATTTCCATCAGCGGGGTGCCCGCGCGGTTGAAATCGATGCCGCTATTCGCATCAAAATGCTGCGACTTTGCCACGTCCTCCTCGAGGTGGATGCGGGTGAGTTTCACCACCTTGCCCGGCTTGGCGATGCTCTTCTGCGCATCCTTGGGATAAGCAAATTCATGCAACGCCACTCCGCCGCCGAGGCAGATGGGCTGGTCGAACTGGGTGATCTGGTAGTTCTTCGGCATGTCCGGGTAGAAGTAGTTCTTCCGGTCAAATTTGCAGACTTCCGGCACGTCGCATCCGAGCATCAGGCCAGTGAGGGCGGTCATCTTGAGTGCCTCCTCATTCATCACCGGCAGCGCTCCCGGGTAGCCGAGGCATACTGGGCATACGCGGGTATTGGGCTCGGCGCCAAATTCCACCGCGCAGCCGCAAAACATCTTGGTGCGGGTCTTCAGTTGCACGTGCACTTCTAGGCCAATGGTCGGGATATAGCGTGGCATTCCCCTCCAGTGAGACGCGCCGCAGCCAAAGTGAGAAGTGAAAATTTAAGCAAAATCGCACAAAGACCCAATGCGAATGGCACCAAGGTGAGCATAAATACATGCTGCGAAAAGTGATGGGTCTCCTGCCACCCACTGCCTACGCCCTTCCGCCAGAGCGGAAAGAAGTTCCCGCACACCAGATTTACGTTCCGCAATTTCGTCCGCTGGCTTTGGATTCTGCCATGTGCCAGAGGATGGGGCCTATCTTGGCGTCATTCGGCCATGAGGGCTTATGTGGCTGAGGCTTTCGACCACTTCTCCGTGAGCCGGCATGCGAGGGCGTGAATCTCCACTGGGTCTAATGGCTTGCGCAGCATCATGAGACATTCCTCGTTGCCCAATTGCTCGACGATGTCCTCCCACGAGTAGTCACTGTATGCGGTGCAGATCACGGCTTGCAGCTTGGGGGAGGCTTCCCATAGGTGCGAGATGGTTTCGATCCCGTCCCAGCCGGGCGGCATGCGCACGTCCACAAATGCCATGGCAAATGGTTTCCCGGAGTCCTGCGCCTCCTTGGTGAGAACGTATCCTTGTTGGCCCTGATACGCGGAGTGCACCTCAAACATTTCCGTGCTCGCAGTCGCGGGTTCCGGCTCGCCGTCGCTGAATATCTCAGCCTCCAGCGCCTCAAAGACCCCCGCCGAGCGCGGAGCGGGTGCGAGGATTTTTCGGAAGTCGTCGTGGATGGCGCGATTGTCGTCGATGATAAGAACGCGGCGGTTGATATTCATTTTCGAAGGTTGGAAAGCTTGGTTTTCTTGGGCGGCCCCGCGGGCAGTTCGAGCGTGAAGGTGGCGCCCGATTCGCTACTATCGGCCTTGAGCGAGCCGTGCATTTCGGTGGCTGCGTTTGCAGCAGTATGCAGGCCGAATCCATGGCCGCTCCGCTTGGTAGTGAAACCGTGATTGAAAATCCGGGTGAGGTTTTCCTGGGGAATGCCGCATCCCCGATCAGCAACCGCAATCCGCACTCGCGACGCCTCGTGGTCGATGCGGATCGAAAGTTTGCGCTCATCCTCGGGAGTTTGTGCCATGGCGGGGCGCGCGTTGGTGAACAGGTTCAGGAAAATCTGCAGCACCTTGTGTCGGTCGGCAATCACCTCGGGCACACCGGGCTGGACGCTGATTTCCACCTGAATGTTTTCCTGTGCGAATTCGAGTTCCGCTATGGTCAGGGCATCCTCGACGAGCCTCCGCGGTTCGTGGTTTGCAAGAACGCCGGTGACCTTCGCGTAGTCCTGCTGGGTCACCACGATTTCCTTGATGTGCTCGATATTCTTTGTGAGCGACTCCAGTTCCGCTAGCCGGGTTTCCTGCTCTTGTTCGATTTGTTCCACGAGAGCGCTCAGGTATTGAGGGAGCTTGCGCCCCTTGCCTCCCTCCGCGAAGAGCGCGGGCAGATCCTGCGCATGTGCATTGAGCAACTCGGCGACTTTTCGGATGCTTACGGCCTTGGATTCGCGCGTGCCTTCCATGAGGACGCTGGCGGAGACGTTTACACTGTTCAGAACGTTGCCCACGTTGTGTAGTACGCCCGTGGCGATTTCGGCCATGCCCGCCTGGCGCGAGGCTTCCACGAGTTGCCTATGCAGTTCCTCCACCTCCCGCTGCGCGCGGTTTCGCTGGGTGACATCCTGTGCAAGGACGATCTTGGCCAGCCTTCCCACCAGCACGATGGAGTGGGCGGTGATATGGGCTTCGATCACCTCGCCAGTCCGCTTACGGTGCATCCACTCCCCGGCATCCATCGATTTTTCCGGGTTCCGCATGGTGCGGACGACCTCCAACGGATCAGCCAGGGTGATGGTGGTCAGCGAGAGCTTCATGAATTCCGGCTCGCTGTAGCCGTAGTGACGCATGGCCGCGTTGTTCACCGCGATAAACTTGAGCGTCTCCACATCCACGACGAACATGGGCATGGGGTTGTTCTCGAAGAGATTTCGATACCGGTGCTCGGATTCGCCAAGCGCGGACTGTGCTTTTTTGCGATCCTCGATTTGCTGGTGCAACTCGCTGGTGCGGGAGAGCACGTTGATTTCCAAATCGGCCCGCGCCTTGTCGATGTCGTCATCCCGA
>JAYUWZ010001033.1:0-2661 GCA_043753265.1 Verrucomicrobiaceae bacterium | reverse complement strand
GAGGACGAGGGTGTCCTCCAGGAGGCATTGCTGCTCGGCCTAAAGTCGGGGATCCCTTTGGGGGCGCAATCCGTCTTTGGGAGGATACCCCGGGCATTTCGCATCCGGCTTTCGCCGTATGGTGCGATTTTTGGAAACCCCGCAGTCTTTGGCACATGCAACCAAAGTCATCCACCGTCACCAAGCGTATCCTCACCACCACTATCGCACTCGCACTGGCAGGCACAGCGCTGGCCGAGCGCGATTACCTCGCATGGGGATTCCGCTACAATACCGCAGCAACCGGCAGCACCCAGCGCGGCGTGGCCGTGACCACTGACCGTCGTGGAAACGTGGCGGCCACGGGCTACCTCGATGTGGGTTCCGACTCGTGGTATGCCGCGAAGTATGATGCCCTGACGGGTGCCCCGGTGTGGGAGAAAACCCTCTCAAACGGTGTGAGTGACGACCGCCCGGCCGCTATTGCCACGGACAGCGCCGGCCACGTCATCGTCGCCGGATTCATCACCACCGGGACGCAGCGCGACTTTTACACAGTCAAGTACGACGCTTCCACCGGCAATCAACTGTGGGCGAGAATTTACAACAACGCCAACCAGAACGGTGCCGACGAAATCGTCGCCGTTGCCGTCGGCGCGGACGACTCGGTCGTCGTTACGGGCAGATCGGTTGATAATGGCAAGCAGGAGGATTTTTACACCATCAAGTATAACTCCGCAGGCACGGAGCAGTGGGCCAAGCGCTACAGCACTGTGTTCCCCGACAAGCCGCGCGCCCTCGCGATCGCTCCGAATGGCGACGTGGTGGTGACTGGCAGCTCCCGCGTGGGCAGCAATGAATGCTACTACACCGTGCGCTACAGGGCCTCGGATGGACTTCCGCTCTGGGATGAGACGTATGACAATGCCGTGCAGAACGACAACGACGTGGCGACCGATGTGGCAGTCGATTCCGCGGGCGATGTCATCGTGACCGGCTACAGCCGCAATACGAACGGTACCTACTCGTATCACACCATCAAGTATCCCGCCGCGGGCGGAATGCCGGCTTGGTCCCGCACCTACAGCGGCCCCGGCGGCAATGAACTCGATACTCCCTTTGTGGGTGTGGATGCGGACGACCAGGTGCTCGTGGCAGGCACTGCAAAGCTGGATGGCTTCAAGACCGTTTACTACGCGGCCAAATACAATAGGGATAATGGCAGTATTACCTGGGACAACAATACCACCGCCCCGGCTGGCAGCCCTGTGAATACATTTGTGGACGACGATGTGAACGACATGGTCGTGGACGCGGCGGGCAATATGATTGTCACCGGTACTTCCGGTGTGACGACGACGGGAGATGACCTGCTCACGGTGAAGTTCGACGGATCCAGTGGCGACATCCTTTGGCAGCAACGCCTGAATGGCGATGCCGACAGTGGGACTGACACGGCTGCGGCTGTGGCGGTGGATGCCGGGGGCAATGTGGCCGTGGTCGGCACCACGGACAAAGGCAACCAGAGCGCCTTCTTCCAAATGGTCACGGTGAAATACAACCGCTTCCTGCTCGCTGTAGGCGATCTTGTGCGTGGCCCCGGACTTACCACCGCGGCGTTTGCCTCGGTGTTGAATGTCCCGGCGGTGGCCGATGACGGCACCATGGCCGCGCGCATCACTGTGAAGGACGGCAAGAAGCTTTACACCGCCATCCTCCCGCAGGGCAACGGGGGCAATGTGGTGAGCGCGCTGCAAGGCCAGCCTGCCGTGGGAGTGCCAAATGGGATCTATAAATCGTTCAACGATCCCATCTGCGCGCCGGGCGGCGGCTACGCGTTCATCGGCAAAATGTCCGGCGTCACCGCCACCGAGGCCACGGGGGTGTGGACGACGACCTTCAACGGCACGCTGCAACTCGCCCTGCAAACGGGCAAGCAGGTGCCCGGCCTGCCCGCAGGCACGCTACTGAAAACCGTCACTGGCATCTCCGTGCGCAATGGCTACCTGGCCGCGCTCGTCACACTCAAGGGCACCGGGGTCTCAGGCGTGAATTCCACCGCCATCATCGGTCTCACCAGTCCCACAGTGGGCTACGAACTCATGCGCACCGGGCGCAGCGTGATGTTCGACAGCGCCACGACGACGGTGAAGAAAATCACCATCTACACCCCGCCCAAAACCTCGGCCGGGCATGGCCGCTGGCATGGCGATTTCCGTCTGGTCGCCACGCTTGGCCTCGCGGATAAGCGCACGGCCATGGTAACGCTGGGAAATACAGGGCTCGTCACGCTGCTTTCGGCCACCAATGGCGACGCAACCTCTGTGGTGAGCGGTGCCAAATGGAAGTCCTTCAGCGCTCCCGCCATCGGCAGCAATGGCTTCAACTACGCGGCGATGGGCACGCTCCAGCCAAAGTTGGGCGGAGTGACTGCCGCGACCGACCAGGTCCTCGTGACCAAAACCACGACCGCCAACGCCTTCAGCAAGCTAGCGATCGAGGGTGGCAGCGCCACGGGCATCCCCAATGCGACGTTCCTCTCCTTCACCGACCCGGTGTCGAATGACCAGAGCCGCTATGCCTTCCTTGGCAAGGCCAAGGGAACGGGTGTGAACGGCACCAACAACACGGGCATCTGGTTTGGCACGCCTGCCGCGCTGGACCTCGTGGCCCGCACGAGCG
>JAYUWZ010001032.1:0-5765 GCA_043753265.1 Verrucomicrobiaceae bacterium | reverse complement strand
GATTGCGGTTCAAAGATAAAACCGTCCCCGCCTTCTGGCGCATTGCCAACGTAAAATGCCTGATTTTGGTAAACGTAAACTACGTGTCCATTTTCAGTTACGCAGACCTTACTAATGCGATGCCCCTTTGCGTAGGCAGACCTTAGAAACGACTGGATGCCAATAATCCCCGCGCGCTTTTTCGCAGATTCGGGGCCATCTGGTAGCAAAACGAAACGCACACTCCCTTTCTCTTTGAGAGCAATGAGCCTTTGATCTCGCTGTAATACAGAGAACGTTTTTCCGAACGCAAAAGAAAGCGGGTATGTGTCACCCGGCTTCCAGTCTTGATCGGGCAATGAAGCTTTCGTGTCTTCCAGAATGCGAATCGGAGAGGACAGTGTTCCAAGGTAAACCCCTCGCCAGCCTTCCTTGGTTTTCTCAAGTTCCAGGACAAATTTGCGTGCAGGCGTGACACGAAAACGACCGGCGGTTTTGAGAGAATGCTTCAGCACTTTGGCCAACTCCGGATGTGGCTCAATCAACCGATTATCGTCCGTGCGAATGGTTCCCTGAGAGTCACGCGTGAAAGCGGTGCCTTGATCGATATCCCCGGGATAGGTTTCGGCGATGCGCAAAAGGTTTGCATCAACGGCAAGTTCGCTCGTTGGAGGACGCCGGGGGGCCTTTTCCATGAGTTGTGGCTGGGAGTTTTCCACATCGGGCCAAAGGTAGTAGCGATTCCTTTCTGCGCCGACAAAGACCTCCCAATCCGCTTTCTCGTAAATCAACTCGTCCACTGTCTTGCTGGCATAGAGGACGTGCAGCACTGCGCTTTTCTCAGACCCATCGGCACTGCGCGTTTTTCGCAGAAGCCGCCCCAGCGTTTGGACTCGTTGACGCACCGATGAGGAAGCCGCAACAATGATGCCGAGGTCTGCCGATGGCACATTGAATCCTTCGATGAGTGACTTGGCAGACACCATGACCTGGGCGGTTCCCTCCCTGAATAGCGCAAGCGAGGCCGCCCGCATTGGATCGGGGAATTCGCTATGCTCCGCTATGGCTTGGAATCCGCTTTCGCGGAGCATCATGAAAAGTCGCATCACCTCGTGGATGCTTTCGTGAAACAGAATGGCCTTTGTCTCAGGGTTCTCGGCGAAGGCTTCCCGAAGAATTCGAAGCACCGCTTCCCCGCGGGCCTCCATGAGAAAGAGAAGTCGCTTTCGTTCTGCGGTCAGCCCGATCAGCCGGGATGCCGCTGGATTGCTCATGCCTGCCCGGGAACGGCACCAACGAATCAGACCCAGCCCTTGCCGTCCTGGTCTTTCCAACTCCTTTCGGAGGTCCGTTATTTCGCGGCTCACCTTTTCATACTTTGCAAGCTCCGGCGGTTTGAGGCTGAGACCGTAATGGATGATCTGAAAGGGTGGGAGCACTCCGAGCGTAATGGCCTCTGCGTAGTTCAGTTCATACACCACCGGGCCGAGTTCCTGGCCGAGCACGGTTTGTTCAAACTCAAGGGGAGCAGCACCTTTGTCTGGTGAATCGCCAGGCTCGTCGTCCGATGGGTCTGCGTCGCGCTCTGGCGTTGCGGACAGCCCCAAGGAAAAGGCCCTCCTGGTTTGAAACACCTTCTGCATCTCGCCCGACCCTGCTCGATGGCACTCGTCCACAATCAGAAGAAGAGCACCGGCATTCGCCTCATCAATCGATGCTGGCAGCTTTTTGGCGGCGGAGTTCAGCACGCAAATCAGGATGCGTTTTTGTGAGTCAAACGTGTCATCATGCCCTCCTCCCATGAGGCCAATCGCCCTTTCCGGAATATTGCCGCGAGTGCGTATTTCCGAGCGCCACTGCTCAAGGAGCACCACGGTGGGAACCACGATTGCCACGCGTAAATTGGACTCAATCGTCTGCTGCAGTCTCTCGATAATTGCCAGGGCGAGGATGGTTTTTCCTGCACCTGTAACTACTTTTATAATCCCCTTCCGCTCCGCCAGAAACCACGCATCGACACACTCTGTCTGCCACGAGTGCAGACTGATTCCCCGAGTGAGTTCCCACTTCGCGGGCATTGGCGCTTTTTCAATCTCCTCAGTCGAGTTTCCCGACGATTCGGAAGCCTTTGATTGGAACTTTTGCCAGAACTGAATCTGGAGGAGTTGCTGTAGTTGAAGTTGCTCCAGCGGCAGCAGAAATTCAGTCGAAGTCACATCGCAGAGTCTGGGCTGACGGGGCAAAAATCAAGCGGCACAGTGCAATCCTTGTACGGGGCGGCTTGCAGCGCTCCACACCACTCCACGACAAAAGGCGGCATCCTCTCGGATGCCGCCTTTGTTGAAAATCTCCAGCCTTGGTTACTTAATCGCGGCGATCTGCGCGGCGAGGTCGCCCTTGTGGCGGTTCGCTTTGTTCTTGTGCACTTTGCCGGCCTTCGCGGCGTTATCGAGCACCTTGCTCACCTTGGGCAGAAGCGCCTTGGCTTCGTCCTTCTTGCCGCCAGCGATGGCTGCACGGATGGTCTTGAGCTCGGACTTCACGGCCACCTTCACCTTGCGGTTGCGTTCGGTGCGGATGACAGTTTGACGGGCGCGTTTGGCTGCGGATGCGGTATTGGCCATAAAAATCTATTTCTTGGAAAAGAGGCGCGGAGACTATGGGCGCAGAGTCGTTTGTCAAGCAACGGCCTCAGATTTTTAACACGCAAGCGCCTCGGTCATCATCGCCCGCCGTTCGCCGCACTGCGACCAGCGCCAGCGTGCGTGCTCTCCCAGCGTGGATACTGGGTCGAAAAACATGAACTTTTTCCCTGGCTTCACGCTCGGTGCCGTAAAGACGCTGATACCCGTTTCCCGATCATAAAAGTCCGCGGAATGCACGTCGCGCTTGCCTCCGCCACCGGGCGCATCGAGCACAAACGCAGGCGTGTTGAAGCCAGCCGTGGAGCCGCGCACATGCCGCTCCAGCTTCTGCGCCACGTGCAGGGGCGTGCGCAAATCCTCCACGCCCGGCACCATGTCGTGCACGTAGACGTAATAGGGATGCACGTTGATGTAGCTGAGCCGCCGCACGAGCAGCGTCATGGCTTCCACCGTGTCGTTCACCCCGCGCTGCAGCACACTCTGGCACCGCACGTGAATCCCCCGCTCTGTGAAGCGCCCGAGCGCCTCCTCCGTGAGTCCCGTGATCTCGTTCGCGTGGTTGAAGTGCGTGTGTACCACCACATCCTTCCGCAGCTTCCTGCCGAGTTCCACTACCCGGGTGAGCGCATCCACCCACGCATGGTCGGTGAGGATCTTCTGCGGAAGCACGCAAAGCCCCTTGGTCGCATACCGGATGCGACGGATATTCGGCATGTTCAGCAGCCGGGTGCCGATCTGCTCGATATGCTCGGCCTTCAAATTGTACGTGTCCCCGCCGGAGATCACGATGTCCTCGAGCTGCGGCTTGCTCTCGATGTAGGCGAAGGCCTCCTCCCAGCGGGCTGCACCCGCGGAGAGCTTCATTTTTTCCACCACCTCGGTGTCATTGCCCACCGCGTAGCTGCGCGTGCAAAAGCGGCAGTATACCGGGCAGCTCGGCTGCGGCAAAAAGAGCGCCTTGTCCGGGTAGCGATGCGTCAGCCCCGGCACCGGCGAATCTTCGCGCTCGTTCAGCGAGTCGTAGCGGAGCATCGGGTGGTCGGCCTGCTGCTGGCTGCGCAGTGGCAAAAATTGGGTGCGAATCGGGTCTGTCAGCGGTGCCGTCCAGTCCACGAGCGAGAGCAGGTAGGGCGAGATGCGAAGCGCCATCGGCGCGTTCGTGATACCAGCCTCCAGGTCCTCAAAAAAATCCTCCCCTGCGGCACTGCCCAGGGCTTCCCTCAATTGTCTTACGTTGGTGACGGTGTGGCGTTGCTGCCATTTATGATCCCCGAACTCGCCTGCCGTCACCTCCGCGTAGCCGGGAATCGCGCGCCAGAATTCATCGCGTCGCAAGTCGCGATGGCCGGACAGCGCGCGCTGCCCGGCTGGGTGGGTTTGCGAGCCTGCGGGAGGGTCCACGTGCTCGGGATCGACGATGATGATGTTGGTGTTTGGTTGCATGGTGTGAGAGTGCGTCGATGCGGAAGCAGAATTTGCGTTCCTGCTGCGCGTTTGCCGTAATTGGGGAAATTCTAAACCATTCCAACGCAGAGAGCGCTGTGGCTGTAGAACGCGGTGCAGTGAGTGTTCACGGATTTGTGAATATAACGCCGCACATGGTTGGGCCGGATGTATTGCAGTGCAAGCGAAAGTTTACGCTTAGCCACACGCCCAAGCCTCCGTGCCCTTCGTGTTCTCCGTGCGAACCCCACTAAACCCCGTTCAAAGCCGATACTCCAGTTTCTTGCCCGAATCCAAAATCATCCCCTTCGATTTTAAGGTGTTGATGATTTCCTGAATCGTCGGCTCCGGCATCTTCTTTTGAAAATTTGAGTAGAGATAATCCTTGAGAGCCTTCAGTGTTTTAGGGCGTGCGAGCTTGTTACCTGCCAGCAAGTCATAAGCACGCTCCCAAGGCTCCTTCTCCTTCTTCGCTGGAGCCTTTGTACCCGGGACCTCGACCAAAGGCTTCGCCGCATGAACTTTCACGACTGGAGCCTCCTTCACCAAAGCTCCAGCCACCCCGGGCAGAGATTCCACCCGAGCACATTTCACCCCGATCGTTCCGAGGTGCTTCAAAAGCGGTGCGAATCCTTTGTCTTTCGACAGGATCAGAAATTTGCGGCCAGCACATTCCGTGGAAAGCCTCCCGAGATAGAATGCCAGGTGAAAATCGAGGTTGTTCGGGCCTTCTCCTTCAACCTGTATCCACTGCAACCTGTTCCCAAGAGGCTGGGTGATTTGCACAAGTTCCGACGGAATCTGCTTTTGCCTGCGCCCAACAAATACCCGCACATGCCAGTCGGAAGGAATCTGGAGTATGGAACTCTGGATCTCAGTCACATTTTCATAGTCGACGAGGAGGAAGGTCGTGGCCATCGGCACCCACTTACTACATCCGCCCGGCCTTTTGGAAGCAACGTCGCTTCCACACCGCCTGCCAGCTTGACGGATCCATCATCCCTGTGGCCCCATGCACCACGAATGAAATCCGAAGTGAAGCCCGCTCAATCACCCCCTGGCCCTGGTTTGTGGGTGCGCGCCGTCGAGGGCGATGGGGCCGCCTTGGAGACCCTTGCCGGCAGATTTTGGTATTCCGCCTATGTGTGGCTCCGGGTCGCCGGGAATAACGCCGCCGACGCGGCCATGCACGTCATCAGCTTTTTTGCGCGCCTTCAGACTATGGACAAGCCGCGGCCGGATGAACCCTGCGCGGGCCGGTTTCGCGACTATATGCTCGACCGCCTCAAGGGCTTCGCGAGCCAGGGCTGCCCCACCTCCGATGGCTTCCCCACTTTCCTGCTGGATGTGTCTGAGGCGGAACGCCGCTTTGGCAATGAGCCTTCGCGCAGCGAGGACGAACTCTTTGCGCGCCGGTGGTCTTTGACAGTTTTGGAAAACACCCTCGCAACCCTGCAGGCAGAGCACGATGAACAGGGAAAGCCGGAACTCTATGCCGCGCTGAAGCCCTTCCTGGAATTCAGCAAAGGGAATGAGGGGGCGCAGTTAATGGCATTTACAACATAGGCACAGGGCATGCGCGTAGCTTTAAAGATTTAGCCACCAATGTCATGACCAGCATGGGTAAAGAGCCGCATATTTCCTATATTGATATGCCCGAAGATTTACAAGGCAAATACCAATACTTTACCCAAGCCA
>JAYUWZ010001031.1:0-2665 GCA_043753265.1 Verrucomicrobiaceae bacterium | reverse complement strand
GCATGGATATTTCGCCCGGCCCGCCAATAGGAACCAATAGGACAGACTTACAGGGTCGCACGAAGCTTCCCCACTCACGAGCAGCTTCCGCGAAATCTTAATTCTTAAATCCTAAATCTTAAATTCTTGCCCTTTCCCCTTCTGGCCAAAGACCTGACTGAGCGTGCGGCGCGGCGGCGCACATATGTGTTGCGCGGCGTTTGCGGGCTGGCGCTGGCTGGGTGGTTTTGGTGGTCGTTGCGGCTGGGTTCGAGTGAGTCGGAGAATCTCACTACTGCGGGATTCGCGCTCATGGGTTCGGGGCAGGAGATTTTTGCGACGCTGGCCAAGGCTTTGTGCTGGGCGTTGTTACTGATCCAGCCAGCCCTTATGGCTCCGGTGCTCACGCATGAGAAGGAGCGGGGGACGCTCACCTTGCTGCTGCTCACGCCACAGCGTCCGTGGAAATTGCTGTTTGAGAAATATCTCTCCGGACTCATCCCAATGGCCACGCTGCTGCTTTTTGCGCTGCCCTTGGATGCGGTTGCTTACGCGTATGGCGGGGTTTCTCCCACGAATCTCCTGCATGCCGGAGTCATCCTTGCTGGCACCTGGCTACAGACTGGCGCGGTCGCTCTGCTCTGCTCCTCCTGGTTTCGCACTACTCCGGCAGCTCTGATTGCCAGCTACCTTCTACTTGCAGGATTTTACTTCGGAACCACTTGGATAAATAACCACAGAATAGAGCAAGGATTGCGGAAAACAATCCAGGGTCAGATAGACCCACATCAACCAACGAGGGTCCATACCCTCACCGGCAGCCATTCGCCTGACGGCACGGAAGGGTATGATCATGATATTCGAAGCACCTTCCCACCGACTGCACTTCGGACACTTCTTTCAGAAAACTCCTTATTAGTCGAGACACCACCGTTTTACAGAGGGCCCAACGGCTATGGGGCACCTTCACTCACGCCAAGAGGTTCTTGGTTTACAGATTACTCATTTTTTTCGGTCCTCTATTTTGCCTACGTCGCACGGTGGATGCTGATCCCCACCGTCATTTTCCTCATCCTTGCGCGCCTCGTATTCATTCGGCGCGCAGATCCCCCACCCTCGCGCCACCTGCCGCGATTTTTTCATTGGCTGGATGCAGCGTTCAACCGCGCCAACCGCTGGGTAGGCAATGTCGCATTTGCCACCGACCGCCAGATGCTGCTCGCGAATGACCCGATCCTGTGGCGCGAATCCGCAACGGGCATGCTGGGCCGGCCCCAGCACATCGTGCGCATTGGTTTTGCCATCACGGTCATCATGGTATTGGCGATGGTATATCAGTTTAGAACGGGCAAAGCGGAGGCAGCGCTCTTTGTTCCAAAAGCAGTTACCTTTCTCGGCGCGCTCTTTGTCGTTGTTCGTTCCGTGGAGGCCTTTGCGGGAGAGCGTACGCGACAGTCGATGGACGTGCTGCTTTGCACGCCCATCCCGCGTGGCGAGATTGTGCGACACAAGGCGCGGCCCATCCATTGGCTGAGTCTCGCGTTTACGGTGCCAGCGATTTTGTGCTTCGCAGGGAGCGTCTACTTGGTCGGCAGAGCCGGACAGGACATGACCTCGTATCGTGAATTTACGACCGACGGGAAAATCTTCGAGACGTGGACCAGCACAGTCATCGCAACCACTGCATGCCTCTCCCTGCTTATCGCCTTCTGGCAATTTCGCTGGCTGGGAATATGGATGGGCATGCGCATCAATGGACGCACCAAGGCGACGATTGTTGCGCTCTGCGTGATTGCCGCCTGGGTGCTCATTCCATTGGGGGGGCAAAAATTCCTCCTCGCGTCTGATGGAGGCCAAGAAAGGAGCTTCGTCTGGGCGCTCCGCATGGTGCAACCGGGTGGATTGCTGGGATATGTGGAAAGCAGTACCGTCTCGGCCCCATGGTTCCTGTTCCGGCAAACGGAGCCATCCCCGATGCCAGTGCTCGCCTCCATTGGCGGGCTGCTGTTCATTCACGCTCTGATCGCCCTCGCGCTGCGCGCTCTTTGCATTTGCCGCGCCGAGCGCTACCTCCATCGCCAGCAGTCTTCCTCGTAAGGCCCGCCTCATGCGAATCATCCATCGAACCAACACAGCCGCCAGACTGATCGCGCTCCTCGCGTGCTGGCTGTTTGGTGTTGCAGTGGCGATTGCGGGGCCAACCATCACTGCGACCCCACTCACGCAGGATTTGTTTCTGCGGAAGAACGCACCCATCCCCCTGGAAATCCGCGTGACGTATCCCGGGCAGGATGTGCAGGCGGGAAGATTCGAAGCCACGCTGCTCTACCGTGACCAGCGCGCAGCCACCCACACGAGCAACGAAGTAGTATTCAGTTCCGGGACGCGCACCGTGCCCTTTTTGCTCCCGCCGCCGCCGGGAATTCAGGATGGCGACGCGCTGGTGCTGCGCCTGCGCTGGCTCCAAGGCAAGGCCGCAACCGACCTCGGCGAGACGCGCCTGGGCAGCTACGGCTTTGCGAGCAATGAGTTGGTGCTCGCGATGGCGCGCACCGAGCGGCGCATACCGGAGATGCACAGAATTCGCGAGCGAAGCCTGGCACTGGAAAATTTGCGGCCACGGCTCGACACCGCAGGGTGGCGCACTTTCAGCACGATCCTTTTATCGGTGCCGGTCGCGGACCTC
>JAYUWZ010001030.1:0-5773 GCA_043753265.1 Verrucomicrobiaceae bacterium | reverse complement strand
TGGACATGGAAAACTGGACGCCGAAGAAAGTAGGAGCGGGTTTTGATCTCACTCCCACGTTGCAGCCGTTGCAGGCGCACCAGCAGCAAGTGAGCGTGCTGACGGGCCTGGCGCATGTGCATGCGCGTGCGGGTGGCGATGGGGCGGGCGACCATGCGCGGGCGAATGCGACGTTTCTCACCGGGGTGCGCGCGCGGAAGACGGCGGGCGCGGATATCCACATCGGCGTTTCGGCCGATCAACTCGCGGCGATGCAGATCGGGCGCGAGACGCGGCTGCCCTCGCTGGAGCTGACTTGCGACACCTCGAGCCGGCAGGCGGGCGCATGCGACAGCGGGTATGCCTGCGCTTACCAAAATAACATTTCGTGGCGGAATGAGAACACGCCAATGCCGCCGATTGCCGATCCGCGCCTGGTCTTCGAGCGGCTCTTTGGCACGGCGGACGATCCGCAACTCGCGGCCGGCAAGGCGCTGCGCGAGAGCTGCCGCGGGAGCATTCTCGACATGGTGCGCGAGGACGCCAAGACGCTGCAGCGCAGCCTGGGTGCAAGTGACCGGCGCAAGATGGATGAGTACCTCACCGCACTGCGGGAGACGGAGGTGGGCATCCAGCAGCAGGTGAAGTTTGCAGCGCAGCTGCCCAAGGCGACGACGATGGAAAAGCCGGAGGGCATCCCGGGCGATTTCACCGCGCACGTGAAGCTGATGTATGAACTACTGGCGATCGCGATGGCGACCGACACCACGCGTATCGCGAGCTTTATGGTACTGCGCGAGGGCAGCAACAAGAGCTACCCGTGGCTCGGCGTGAATGACGGGCATCACGAGATTTCGCACCACGGCGGCAGCGCGGAAAAGAAGGGCAAGATCGCGAAGATTAACCAATGGCACATGGAGCGGTTTGCGGAGTTTCTCGCGAAGCTGAAGACGATGAAGGAATCCGGCGGCACTGTGCTGGATAACTCGATGATCGTGATCGGCAGCGGCATCGCGGATGGCGACCGCCATGCGCATCACGATCTACCCGTGCTGCTCGCGGGCGGCGGCGGCGGGGCGTTCAAGCCAGGGCGGCACATCCAGTTCCAAAAGGAAACGCCGATGACGAACCTTTACCTGACGATGATGAATCACATGGGGGTGAAGGCGGACAAGATTGGGGATAGCACGGGGAAGCTGGAGGGGGTTTAAACGTCCAACGCTTAACGCTCAACATCCAATGCCCAATGGCGCAAGCGTTGTTCCGCGCATTGAGTAAATTTGACGCGTTCTGGCAGACATTTCTAGCGGGCAGTAATCATCTGCGCCTGCATTGGGCGTTGGATGTTGAGCGTTAAGCGTTGGACGTTTGCTTCGCTGATTACCGCACTGATGAGGTCGCGATCGCCGTGGCCTGCCACTCGATTTTTTGGATGCTTGCGTAGCCGCGCGGGTCGAAGCCGAAGACGATGTCGTAGGGGGTGTTGTCGCCGTCGTGCTTCACGCGGAGATAGGCGTGCTCGTTTTCGGGATACTGAAAGATCACGGTGCCGTCGGCGCGCTTTGCGAGGATGCGGAGGGCGGCTTCCTCCTCGCCCTGCCTGCCCCGGACGGTGCAGGAAAACACCGCCTGACCATCGGGGGTGAGGGTGATGGATGCGCCGCGGAGCACTTGCAGTGCGCCGATGTGCCACGGGCTGCCGAGTTGGTAGGTCTTGGATGCGGCGACTTTATTTCCTGCGCCGGGCATGGAGCGATAGGAGGGGCGGGCGGTGTCGGTGACGAGCAGCGGTGGGGCGGTGCAGCCAGCGAGTAGGATGATGGCGGCAGCGAGCAAGGCGGTGTGTTTCAGCATGGGTGTTTGAAAAAATGTGCGGGGTTTGCGATTCGGCGGATCACTGAGTGACCTGGCCTGCTGCGGCGCGCGGGGCGGCGGCGCTTGCGGCCTTGGCGGTGGCTTCGCGGATGGAGAGGATTTCGAGGTGCTTTTGGAAGGCCTTGCGGGCGGCCACGGGGTCGGTGCCTTTGAGCGCGTGCGCGAGGTTCAGCCATGCCTTGGGGTGGGCGGGCTCGCGATCCACCGCCTCGCGGAAGGCCTGCGCGGCTTTGTCGGGGCGGCCTCCCTGGCGGTAGATCAGGCCCATGACGTACCAGGCCCGGGGGTTCTCGCGCTCGAGCCGAAGGCTTTGCAGCATCGCGCCCTCGGCCATGGCGAGGTTGCCCACCTTGCCCGCTGTGAATGCGAAAAGGAAATGCGCGTGCGGGCTGTCTGGCATGAGCGTGGTGGCGCGCTCCAGCGCCTCGAGGGCTTCGTTCATCTCGCCACGGCGCAGACGCACTTCACCGAGAAAGAGCCACGCGAGGCTGTCGCCCGGATTGTTGGCGAGCACACGGGAGAGCGCGTCAAGCTCCGCGCCCACGTCCCCGCGACCGCGGTACAGCAGCGCGAGCTGTGCCCAGAGGGCGGGATTGTCGGGCTGGAGATTCACCGCTTTTTCAAAACAGGACAGCGCCTCCTCCGCCTTGCCGCTGCGAGCGAGTGCGAGGCCCAGGAAGCCCCACGCGTCGCCACTCTGCGGGCTGCGGGCGACGATACGGCGGGAGATTTGCGCGGCGCGCTCGAAGCTGCCCGAGGTGAAAGCGTCGTAGGCGTCGCCAAAGGTGTCATCGGCGGTGCCGCCATCCGTGGCGCGGAGCACGCGGCGCACGGGCACGGGTTTCTGGCCGGGTTTCACCTTGGCGATCATCGTGTTCGCGACCTGCGCGGGCACGGCGTAGTTCACCCAGTTTCCGCCGGGGACAAACATCGTCACGATGCCCAGCACGCGGCCCTTGCCATCCAATACAGGGGAGCCAGGGAAGGCGGAGTCTGCCTTCCCTTGGAGCTTCCACCACGTCTCGCGGCCACCCACGCTGCGCTCGCCCATGAGCGAGACTTCTGAGATAGATACATCGCGCTCCTGGATGCGGCCCGCGATGACCACGGGGCAGGGGACTTTCAACTCGAGCTGCTCCGCGAGCTTGAGGAACGGGACGCCCGTGGCGTCGGCCTGCATGTAGAGTAGATTGCGGCCGGCATCCGTCGCGAGCACGCCCTTTACCACGTAGGAGGAGCCATCCGCACCCACGGCGGTGAAGTAATCGAGATCCTTTGCGCGCTGCGGGGATAGCAGATTGCCATCGGTGAGAAAGCGGCCATCGACGGAAACAAAGAAGCCCATGCTGGAGCCGAGTTCCGCGCCGAATTTGTCCCACGCCTTTACCACAAGCACCGCCGCGCCGTGGTCCACGGCGATCTTTCCGAGATCGAACGTGCCGGCGAGCGGAGGTGTCACGGGCTCGGGTGGCAGCGGCGTCACCTTGCGCAGCAAGTCGTCCGCCTCCTGCACGGGCACAGAGAGGCCGGGTTCATTCAGCGCACCCAGCGGGGAGAAAGGCTGGCGGGGAAGAGTGAGAGGCGAGATGGGATCGAGGGGTTCGATCGGTGGGGCCAGTTGGGGAGGCTCGGGATTAGCGGGGTCGCCCAGATCGAGCAGAGGGAGGCTGAGCGGGTCGTCGGCAAAAAGCTCGGGCAGGGAGAGGTCGAGCTTGTGGCTGGGTTTGTTTTTCTTCGATTTCGGGACTGCGAGGGCATCGGCCGCATGGCCCAGGCACGACAGGGCCAGCACGGTGAACGTGGCAAAGGCGGTGCGCCGTAACATAGAAAGCATCTGGTTACGCTAAGGGGCGGGTTGGTTACGTCAAAATCGCACATGTGAACTCTGGGAAACGGACGTCTTTATAACGTCACAATCCGGGGCTTGGTTCCGTGGGAGCGGCAGGGCTATTCCCCCAGCCCGAATCACCATGACGCTTTCACGCATTGCCTGCCTAATCACCGCCACGCTGGCCGCTCCATGGATTGCCGAGGGGCAAACCGTGGATGCGTCCTCCGCCATCCGTATGGACAAGGCGGCGAAGGCCAAAAAGACGAGCAACTACGTCGGTGTGTTTGGCGGCTCCACATCGGGCCAGCACTACACGGTGGGCGCGAGCGGGCGGGATTTTTCCACGAAGGAAAAAAGCGGCGCGACGTTCTTCGGTATTGAGGTGGGGCACTCGTGGAAAACGGGCACCATCCTGGAGCCCGCCATCGAGTTCGAGGCGTTCTATCTTTCCAACGAAGTGAGCGCGCAGACGACGGAGGGGGCGTTTTCCAACTATCTCTCGCAGGAGGCGGGGAATGAAAACCGCAATGATGCCAGCAAGAAAATGGGCATTAAATCGACGGACAACGCTGCATTCATCAGCGACATCAATGCGGTGGTTTTCATGCTCAATGCGCAGGTGAGCCTTGATTTCAAAGTGATCGAGCCGTGGATTCCGGACAAGAACCTGGCGAAGGCCGTGACCGCACTGAAGCCCTACATCGGCGCCGGTGTGGGTGGCGCGCAATTGTGGTTTCGCAATACACAGACGCTAAGCTATGCCGAGTTGCTGGAGGCAGCGAAGCAGGAATTTCCCGACGCAGGCCAGCCTCTCGGTGCGGAGCAGGTGGAGACCAACATCGTGGCGGATGGCAAGGGTGGCTTCGTCTCGCGCACCGTGACCATTCGCACGGATGCGGAAGGCAACGTGATCGACAAGACGCGCTCGGGCTTTACACCCGCCACGCCGCCGCCAACGCAGTTCCCCGAGATCGACCGGGTGCAATCGACGAGGATCGAGAAGGTCATCACGCCCGTGAGTTCGCGACCGGGCTTCAACCGGGTTTCTTACGTGACTACGACCACCTACGAGAATGGCTCGACGCGAAAAAACACACGCTTTGAGCTGGAAGACGGGACGGTCACAGGGCTTCAAGGGCGCAGCGGTAAAAACCTGCTAGGGAAAAGCATCAAGCGCGGCTACCGGAACAAGACCGCAACCTCCGCCAGTATTGCGAGCGGGACCACCTCGACCTTCGCCGAGGACAAGTTCGTTTTTGCCTACCAATGGTATGCGGGGCTTGAGGTGAAGCTGAATGAGCGCGTGAGCCTTTACGGGGAGTATCGCGAGATCACCCTTGATGACTTTGAGCCGGTGCGCGACTTCACGAACGAGGTTTGGAACGCAGGACTGCGTCTCCGCTACTAACCCGCACTCAGCAGCAATTTTTTAAAGCCAGGAAAAATGAAAACTCTCGCCGCATCCCTTGCCGCCATCGCAGTCCTCTCCCTCTGCGCGTGTGTCCACAACGATCCGAAATCCAGCAAAGTCGTCCGCACCAAACTGCGGAATCAGGACGGCAAACTGGTGGTGCTCTTCCGCAATGAGGGCCGCCAGGTGGTGAGCTTCGACTACACCATCGCCGACAAATCGACCGTGCCGCATGTGGACAGCGAGGGCAAAAACTCGGGGCTCGTGATGAACCTTTATCCCGGGGAGGAGCGTCCGGCGGAAGATTACCCGATGCAGAAGAGCATCATCTGGCCGAAGATTGGGACCATCACGTATGGTCGCAAGAGCATGGATGACTTGGAGAAGATGTACCGTCCACTGACGGCGCAGAAGACGAGCGGGATGGACGCGAGCAATCCGATGCTCATTCCGCCAGCGATGCCGAAGCTGTAAGGAACGCTCAACGCTTGACGCTCAACGCTTGACGCCCAGCGGGCGAGCGACGGACGGAAACTGCCGAATTATAGGGGCGGTTCGACTGCAATATTCTCCTCCTCCAGCAACTGTGTAAAAATCAGGCAAGGACAAAAGCGGGGTTTTTCAGTGCGGAGTGGAGGTAAGTAAGGAGTTTACGAGCGACAGCAGTGAGAGCGACC
>JAYUWZ010001029.1:0-2667 GCA_043753265.1 Verrucomicrobiaceae bacterium | reverse complement strand
GTGAAATCGAACGCCACGTCCTGGGAGCGGCGTGCATTGCCGATGGCCATGCCTGTCGTCGGATCCCAATACCGGAGGCCGCCGCGGCCTGTCGTGACGAGCGTGTGCCCATCGGGCGTGAACTCGATATGCATCGGCATGTGCCCGCGCATGACTGGCCCATGCAAGGTTCCGGTCGCGGTCTCCCAAATGCGAATCATGCTGTCGCGTCCGCCGAAGCTGACGAGCTTTCCATCCGGGCTGAAGGCCGCTGTGCCGATCTCGCCGCCGGGCTCCGAGACGGGACGCATTTCGCGGGGATTCGAAATATCCACGACTCCATCAAAGCCGATGGCGAAACGCCAGTCCGGGCTGATTCCCATCAGCATTTCCTCGGATTCGGGAAGGGCTTTGCCGGCGGCGACATCCCAAAGGATCCAAGAGTGAATGCCATTGCGCGTGGCGATCCAGCGCGAGTCGGGGCTCCATCGCAGGCCCACCCATGTCGTTTCCATGGGCGCGGGCAGCGGCATATTCCGGATCTCGCGCTGGGTGGCGATTTCCCACACGCGTACCGCGCCGGTTTCCGCATCCACCGCAGCAAGCCGTTGCCCATCGGGTGAAAGGGTCAGGGCCAGGCACACGATTCCCGGCAGCTCCGCCAGCGGCTTTGTGGAAGCGCCCGGCTTCCACCACCGCAGTATTCCGGATTTTTGGTCCTTCGTGCTCATCGCCGCCACGAAACTCCCGTCGCGATTCGCAGTCCCGGCCATAATAGTTTCGCCGGGTAGTTGAGCGATCTGGGTGGCCTTCCCGGTGGCCAGTTCGCGCCACTCCAATCCGCCCTGCGTGGCGACCAGCAGAGCGCCGGTGCGTTCCGTCGAAAGCGCCCGCGTCTGCGGCCAGCGATAGGCCGGGAGCGCACGCGTATTTGCGCTCTCCACAGCCCGCAGCCGCACCTGACCATCGCTGCAAGCCACGGCCAGCCAGCGTCCATCATCGCTGAATTTTAGATCCGTCACGCCTCCCGGCTCCCGCGAGAATTCCCCCTTGGGCTTGCCGGTGTGTCCATCCCACAGCGCCACCACACCGTTCATCAATCCCGTGGCCACAATTGCGCTGTCCTTCGAGAATGCGGCGCTCACGAACGATGACTCGTTCAGCGTGATTGGCTCACCTGTGAGTTCGCCGTTGGCGGTGTCGATGAGGCGCAGCGTGGAATCTGGATGATGCAGCAGCACTTTCCCGTCCGGGCTGAGAATCGCGCCCACGCCGCGGCAGCGCCACGCGCCTGCGGCGGCACCGGTGGTCGTGTCGTAGCGACGGAGACCATCGGTGCTGCTGTATTGGAACAGCCAGCGGTCGTCCGGGGTGAAGATCAAATCATCCACGTGTACCGCGGCTTCGCCGGGCTTTCGGATTTCGCGAACGACAAGCGGAGCCTCCGTGTCGAGCGAGATGAGCTTGAGCGAATCCACTCCGGCGGAGGCGAGCCAGCGGCCGTCATCGGAAACCACGCAGAGCTTGTCCTTGCGAATGAGGGCGCCGACTTCACCGAGCGCGCGAGAGGTGGACTGCTGCAAGTCCACGAGTTTGGTGTCCGTGCCCGTGGCCTGGTTGAAGCGATCTTTTTCCACAATCTCGGAGGTGTGGATGAGCCATCGATGGTTTGCGCTCAGCCCGAAAGGTTCCGTTCCTTTTGCCCAGGTGCGCAGCCGCTTTGCCGCTGCACCCGTGGGCACCTCCCACCACTCGATGAGAGCGTCGTTGGCCACGAATGCATACTTTCCATTCGGCGAGATTTTCGCGGACCACACGAGGCCACCATCCAGCGCGAGCGAATCCGTGAGTTCGCCCTTGGCGAGGTCGTAGACTTTCACGGATTTGTCGTAGGAGCCGATGTAGATGCGGTCGCTGGCCGGTGAAAAAGCGATGGCGCTGGCGCCCTCACCGGGGTCGAATGTTTTTACGATGCTGCGCGGGAGGCTCGAGTAAGAGCCATGCCACAAGCGTGTGCGGGCGTCGCGGGCTTCCGGTAGATACTCCACCGTGCGCCGTGCCTCCACGAGGTGCAGCAGGCCGCGCACGTCGCCCTGCTCCAGCAGCCGCTGACCGCGCTCTGCCTGCGACACGGAGAGCAGCGTGGCCGCGCGGTCGCGTTGTGCACTGGCCTCGCCCAGTGCCTTGCTGGTGGCGTCCGTTTTTTCCAGCGCGACGTCCTCCGCGCGGAATGCGCGGTATGCCAGCCACGAGGAAACCACGATGCCGCCGACGAGAGATAAGGTAACGGCGATCGTCGCGGCGAAGGCGGTTTTATTTCGCCGCGCGAATTTTTGCAGCCGGTAGAGCGCCGACGGCGGACGGGCGCTCACAGGCTCGCTGCGCAGGTGCCGCTCGATGTCGTGCATGAGCGCGCTGGCGGAATCGTACCGGCGCGTGCGATCTTTCTCCAGGCACTTCATCACGATCCAGTCGAGGTCGCCACGGAGCTGGCCGATGAGTCTGGGCGGCTCGGTGTGGCGCTGGCTGGCCACGGTCGCGGCGGTGCCCGCGGCGAGCGTCTGCACCACGGTGGAGGGCTTGCGCGGCTCGCACTCGCGGATGACGCGGCGCATTTCATCCAGGCCTACTTTCAGCAACTCGTCCTGCGAAAAGGGAGTCTGCCCAGTGAGCAATTCGTAGAGCAGC
>JAYUWZ010001028.1:0-2671 GCA_043753265.1 Verrucomicrobiaceae bacterium | reverse complement strand
AGATGAAATCGTTCAGCGTCTCGTGCGTATCCTCCCAGCCCCAGCCATCCAGCACCTTCTCCGGCTCACCATCGGGTTTGTCGTCGCCATTTTTGTCGGGGATAAAGAGCATGTTTGGCGGTGCACCCACCCACACTCCGCCAAACCCCACTGCGATGCCGCTGGAAAAAGTCAGCTTGTCGTAGAATACAGTGCGCTTGTCAGACTTCCCGTCGCCATTGGTGTCCTCAAAGATCAGGATGCTGTCCTGCGGTTTTCCCGGGCAGGTGGGGTAGTTCGTGTTTGTGAGAACCCAGAGGCGACCACGGTCATCGTGCGTCATCGCGATGGGTTGCACCACATCGGGTTCCGAGGTCACCACCTGCACCTTGAATCCCGGGGGAAGCTTCATCTTCCCCGCCGTCTGCTCCGCGGTCAGAGCAGGATCCGTCGACACGGGCCGCCCCTTGTCCTCCAGCGGGGAGGCGGCATGGGCAATGACGGTATAAAAAGCGGCGGCAAGGGAGACGGAGAGGATTCGCATAGATGAATGCAAACGGGAATCCGGGCGGGTGGCAATCCTGAGGGAGTTTAAGATTTAAGAATTAGGATTTAAGATTTGGGGCAAGCGCGAGGTCGCGACACCGTCAAACCTCAAAACTCTCTAATTTTTATCCCTGATCTTAAATTCCGCCCCACTTGCATTCCTGTCATTCGTCCCTATGCTTTTCCTCATATGGCTCGCTACGACGCATACATGCCGCAGTCGCCATCGCTTTCGCCGCAGAAGGGATGGATTATCACCGCGCTCACCGGTTCGCTGGTGGTGCATGCCGGGCTCTTCATTACCCTTCACTTCCAAAAGCTGGAAAATTTTGGCCTTTCCGCACCACCTCCGCAAAAACAGGAGCAGACCATGCAGCGGGTGAAGATCATCGAGGAAAAGAAAAAGAAACCGGAGGAACTCAAAGCCGTTCTCCCCGACAAAAAGCCCACGACGAAGACGGACATCATCATCCCTAGGGAGCAGATGAAGCCGGAAGAGATCAGCGTCGGCCCCCAACACAAGCCGCTCGATACCGACAAAGTCTTTGCCTCCGAAAAGCCGGTGATCGACATGGCCAAGCTTGAGACTGCCCCCAAGGGCAACCTTGATGAGGCGCTTCCCAAATTGCCCGATAGCATGTTTGCGGACCGCACAGGCCCGAAGATTGTGGCGCAGCCGATGAGCAAGCCCGGGCCGGATGGCGATGGCAGCGCCAGGGCCATCCAGGTGGCGGGCCAAGACGTGGAGGGCATCCTCAATGGTCTCAGCAGCGGCACTGGCAGTGCGCGGCGGCTCTCTCTCCCCGGCAACCTCACCTTCGCCTACGATAGTGCCGACGTGAGTCTCGATGGACGCACGGAGTTGGAGAAAATCGCCGAGGCGTTTCGCAAATTTTTAGGCGAAGACATTCGCACCGCCACTTTCATCATTGAGGGTCACTCGGACCCCACTGGCACGGTCGAGTATAATCAAAAACTGAGCGAGCGCCGTGCAGAGTCGGTGCGCACATGGTTCATCGGCAGCCTGGGGCTCAATCCCGCGCAGGTGCAGACCGTCGGCTATGGTGCCACCCGGCCCGTCGAAGGCGCGCCGACCAGCGGCACGGTAGAAGAAATGCAAGCGCACCGCCGCACGGAGATCATCGTCCGCCGTGCCAAGTCGCAGTAGCGCTTGAACATCCCTGACGCCCTTGTCCGGTTTGTGCAGGCCCTCGTGGAAGACGAGGATTTGCGCCTGTGGTTCGACAGCCTCGCCGATGTCTCCCCACGTGAACGAGCCGCCGAGCTTTGGGCCGTGGCAGGGCGCATACGGAGCAAGAGCGACCACCCGGAACTCGCACACGCCACGCAACTCATCGCGGCTCCGGGCATGTATGAGGCGGTGCGCAGGGCGGTGGAGGAACTCGCGTAAGGCTTGATGCAAATCAAAGGGGGACGCCTCGTATTTGTTTAGCACTCGGTTTGAGATGGTGCGCGATGTGTCCCGCGGGACGCGTGACACTGCGGGCAAGATGCCCGCGCTCCCCGAAACTGGGTGCTTGCGGACGCTTTCAGACGCGTGCGCGCTAAATGGATATGACGCCTCTGCCTCTTTTAGCGGCGCCGGAGTTGGCTTGGCTCAGGCGCTGAACTCCCGTTGTTTCTCCATTTTGCGACCCTTCTGAATTCATGACTAGCTACTCCGCCTGGAATGCTCAAAACTCACCGTATGCCGAAAGCGCATACTTTTGATACCATTGAGGACTGTCTCAGCGATTTGCGCGCTGGAAAAATGGTCATTGTGACCGACGACGAGGATCGGGAAAACGAGGGGGACCTCGTGATGGCAGCGGAAAAAATCACCCCGAAGGCGGTGAACTTCATGCTCGATCATGCACGCGGGATGATCTGCGTGCCGATGATGAACGACCGCGCCGAGGCGCTCGGCCTCGAGCGCATGGTGCGCGAGAACCGCGAGACGCACAAAACCGATTTCACCGTTTCGGTGGATGCCGCCAGCGGCATCTCCACGGGTATCAGTGTTCCCGATCGCGCCCGCACAATGGCCCTGCTCGCCGACCCCAAGGCGGGACCGGGTGACTTTGTGCAGCCGGGCCACGTGTTTCCGCTGCGGGCGAAAGATGGCGGGGTGCTGCGCCGCGCCGGC
>JAYUWZ010001027.1:0-2671 GCA_043753265.1 Verrucomicrobiaceae bacterium | reverse complement strand
TGAGCTTCTCAAAGATGTGCTGAAGGTGCTTCTTTACCGTGTTTTCGCTGGTGCCAATGATGGTGGCGATGTCCTGGGCCTGGTTGCAATCGACGAACTGGGAGGTCTTGCCGTCCAGCAGCAGGATGGCGTCACCAGACCGCTCAAAGAGCAGTTTAAAAATACCTCCCCCCGGTTCCTCCGGGAGCGCGGCATCAACTGAATGACTCGTTGCGGACATGGCACCACTCTCGCAGATGGCCACCATATTGGATATGCTTCTTTTGAGCCATAGACACCCTGCCTCCAGCTGGAAAGCGGCATGAACACAGGTGCGCCGGGTTTCCGACATTGACTAAAAGCGGCAAATCACCCCCAGGGAGGTCTGAGTGTGGGTCCCACTTCCAATCGCCTCCACCCCACGCATCGACAACTCCCCCAAACCCTGCCAAGCACCCTGCATGATCCCGGCTCCGGCGCGCACTTGGTTTTGGCTCCTGCTTACCTCACTTATCGTTCTCACCTGCGGTCGCACCTCCGCAGCCCCGGCTCCCGAGGATGCCCCCATCGTGATAATGATCGGCATCGACGCCCTCCAGCCCGCGCAACTCGCGCGCACCAAGCCCCCGCATCTCACCCGCCTGGCGAGCGACGGTGTCCGCGCCGAACGCATGGCTCCCAGCTACCCCACCCTTACGTTCCCGAATTTCTACACCCTCGCCACCGGCCTGCGCCCGCAGCGCCACGGCATCATCGGCAATCACATGTTCGACCCCGAGTTCAACGCCAGCTTTTCCCTCGGCAGCAAGACGGCCAGCGAGAGCCGCTGGTGGGGCGGCGAGCCCCTCTGGGTCACCGCGCAAAAACAGGGCCTCCGCGCCGCGTGCATGTTCTGGCCGGGCTCCGAGGCCGAGATCGCCGGTGTGCGCCCATGGGCATGGCGCCCGTACGATGGCACCGTCACCCCCGAGGCCCGCGTGCAGCAGGTCCTGGAATGGCTCGCCCTCCCCGCCGCCGAGCGCCCGCGCCTCATCACCCTCTACTTCAGCGAGGTCGACACCGCCGGCCACCGCAACGGCCCGCGCTCCCCCGAGGCCGACAAAGCCATCGAAAAAGTCGACGCCATGCTCGGCGTCCTCCTCGAAGGCATTGAAAAACTCGGCCTCACTTCCAAGACCAACCTCGTCATCGTATCCGACCACGGCATGGCCGAAACCAGCCCCGACCGCACCGTCTCGCTTAGCGACCTCATCGACGTGCGCACCGTGCACATCGACTTCAGCGGCCCCATCGCCGGCCTGCGCCCGAACGGCATCACTGTCGATGAACTTCACGCCACTCTCAAAGCCAAGGCCTCCCATTTCCAGGTGTATCGACGCGAGGAACTCCCCAAGCGCTGGCACTTCCGCGACCACCGCCGCATCCCGCCCATCATTCTCACCGCCGACGAAGGATGGGTCATCCTCAAGCGTCCGCTCCTTGACGACGAAGCCCGCCAGAAATTCCTGCGCGGCAACCACGGCTTCGACCCCGCCCTCCCTTCCATGAGCGCCACCTTCATCGGCTACGGCCCCGCCTTCCAGCGCGCCAAAACCCTCCCCGAAGTCGACAACGTCCAAATCTACCCCCTCGTCTGCACACTCCTCGGCCTCACCCCGGCCCCCAACGACGGCGACAACAAACTAGCCAAGGCTGCCCTGCTGCCCGCTGCCGTGAAACGGTAGCCGTGGCCTGCGCGAGCTTGCGCTAAATATCACCGCAATTGACCCGTCGCATTCATCCACCATTCCCATCCCCCACAAACGGATTCGTCAACCGTTCCCGCCCAATCGTAGTCGCAGGCCCATGCCCCGGCAGCACCTTGATATCCTCGCCCAGCGGCCACAGCTTTTCGCGGATCCCCTTCAACAAAAGCGCGTGATCCCCACCCGGAAGATCCGTGCGTCCGATACTCCCCGCAAACAAGACATCGCCCCCGAAAAGCAGCCCATGCTCGCGCCACAAAAAGCATAAGCTCCCGGGGCAGTGACCAGGCACTTCGAGCACGCGAAAGCTCACGCCCTCGACTTCATCCAAATCCGTCTCGGCAATCAGAAAGTCCGCAGTCAGCGTTTCGATTTCCCAGTTAAACCCAAAGCGCTTGAAAAAATCCGGCTGCCCAATCATCGGCACGCAGTCGCTGTGGCAGCCCACGCGGCAGCCGTGCTCGCGCTGGATGCGTGCCGCATCCCACACATGGTCGATGTGGCCATGCGTGAGCAGCAGCGTGCGAACCTTATACCCGCGCGTCTCCAGCCAGCCTGCGGCCTCCTGCGGAGCATCGACGAGGATGCCATGCTCGCGCAGAAAAAAGCAGTTCGTGTCAAAAATGCCGCCGGTGAAAAAATCGATCTCCATGGCGCAGTGAGACTCCACACTCGCCCGCGTGGAAAGCGCGAACTTCAGCCTCGGAGCGCAATGAACGTGGCGAAGACCTTCGAATTCGAAAATCCCCTCACATCTCTACATCTCACGTCCGTGCTTAAGCACCTCGGGCCATACAATTCTTTTACACAGCCACCACAGGATATTGATGCATGGGCGCATCTTTCCGTCATGCTGCTCCCATGAAAGCCTCGTTCCTGCTCGCGACGCTCCTCGCTCCCTCCATTCCACTCCTCGGCATTGTCCCATTGGGCGCACCCGTTCCCGG
>JAYUWZ010001026.1:0-2671 GCA_043753265.1 Verrucomicrobiaceae bacterium | reverse complement strand
GAAAGTAGGCTTTGGCCTCACCCTCGTCCTCTCCATCCTTCTACTCATCATCATCCCTCTCCGCTGGCCCCTCATGAAGTAAGTGAGTGGAATGCGGCAGCTCGGTTTTTCGCATGGAACCAACAGGGAGATAGAGCTGAGTGTTTGTTTAGCCCGGGCGCAGCTGGCAGCGCCCGTAAGCACCCAGTTTCGGGGAGCGCGGGCATCCTGCCCGCAGTGTCACGCGTCTCGCGGGACACATCGCGCACTACCCGCGCGTGGTCAGGCATTTGGGGCATAGTCGGGGAGATTCATTCGCACCTCTTCCGCCGTTGGCCATTGCTGGAGCGTCGAAACCACGCAGGACATCGCATCCGGGTATCGCCCGGGAATGTCCATTTCGCCCGGCAGTTTCGGTGTGAAGGGAAGACACTCCACCGGCGGACAAAAGTCCGAGGTGACGCCCGGTTTTTCGCCACGCGGGTCAACGCGATACCAACCGTGCCGTTTGAGATGGACCGCAACCAGGCCGTGCAGAAAGAAGGATGAACCTGCGCTGTCCAGCGACAACCGCTGGTAACAAAGCGCCGCGGGAATGCCGGCCGCGCGAAGCAGTGCGGCAAGCAAATGACTCTTGGCGTAACAAAATCCCGTACGATGCGCGAGAACGTCCGACGCAGTGCAGGTGACTACGGAAACGCGGTGGTCAATGCTGTGCCGCACCGAATCCCGAACCCATAGAAAGCAACGCTTCGCGACCTCCTCATCGTCGGTTGCGCTCCCGGCAATCTCCGCCGCTGCTGTCACGATGGTAGCCGCAGTGCTGTCAATAACTGCGGTGGGCTGGAGAAATTCGTTCATCGGAACACTCGCCCTTTGCTCATTGTGGTTTTGCGTCGCGCTCTACAGCAGCCTTCGCGTCGTAGTGGATGAGAAAGTAGAGCGTGTTGACTTCGCCCGTGCCGTCATCACGCCAAGACTCGTAAATCTTGAATTGCTGTGGGGACAGAAGTCGCTGGAACTTGCCGTTCATGGACTTCACCGCTTCCTCGCAATGCTCGGCGGTGATCCTGCCGTTATCCCGAACGGTGAAGTCCAGCCATTCGTAAATGAAACCTCGCAGAATATCCAAAGCTCCCACGCGCTTCGCGTTATCGAGATCGAGGAGCGTAAAAAGCTTCGCCGCGGAAAAGCCGAGATACTCCGTCTCGTAGTATGTCCCGGCGCGCTGCTTGTAATACGGATTGAGCTTCGTGAAGGCGTTTTCGACATCAACCGCGCCATTGTTGACCGGAAAGGTCGGCACCTCGGGAAGTGGCTCGACTGGCGTCTCCGCGCGAACACCGAAAACCGCGGACGCGCAAATCGCAATGAGGATGAGCGGTTTCATAGGCTTACCAATCCCAGTTCAGCGACCCGGTCTGCGGGATGTGGAGTGCAACCAGAGCGCGAGCGCCGGCGCTGCATCGCATGGTTAGGCGGCATTGTTGTGATTTGTGGGAGGCGTGTCATCCGTATTGGGGCATTTAGGGGGAGCCGCGTATGAGAGTCGGATTTCCCAGTAACCGTAGCAGACAACAAAGAAAAGAAGAACAAACCCGAGCCAGTTGGGGATGGAATCCAGCGTTGGACTATCAAGGAAAAACACCGCAATAGGCCACACGAGGGAGAAAAGCAGGCAGATGCAGGCACAAAAGAGAGTGATACGCCGGACTGCCGTTCGTATCGGGCGGGTAGGTGGAGAAGGCTTCTGTGTCGGGTTCATTTGGAAAGCGTGTGGAAGTGGCCTAACGACCCAACCTCAGCGACCCGGCCCAGAAGGGCGTTCCTTGCACCTTGGACGCGCTGCCCTGGCTCGGCCTCGTTCTCGATGGTGTCGGTGTCATCGTGCCTATTCAGGGCGTCTCCGGCATGTGCACCAGGTTCCATCCATGACCATCGGGATCCAGGAAGCTGTGCTGATACATAAATCCGTGATCCTCCGCTTCCTCGAAGGTGGAGCCCCCGGCATCCACTGCGCGCTTAATCAGTTCGTCCACTTCGGCCCGGCTCGTGCAACTGAGGCAATTCAGAACCTCGAGGAACTGGGATGTGTCACACAGGGCTCGCGGCGAGAGTGTGGAAAAAAACGACTCCACCAGGAACATGGCCTGAATGGTGTCGCTAATCACGATGCAAACACACGTCTCCCCGCTGCACTGTTCGTTCACGGTGAACCCAAGTGCGGTGTAAAACGCCCGTGCCTTCTGCACGTCCTTGGTGGAAAGGTTAATGATGATTTTGCGACTCATGCTGGTTCTGGATTAGAATGTACCACACAACGGCCCAAGCTCAGCGACCCGGCTCGCGTGTCGGTAGTGTCCAAATTTGAAATTCTCTCATCGCTTCCTCCTCAGGAATTGTTTGACGGTAGCGACGGCGAGACATAGGGCGGCGAAGATGTATAGGTGGAGGATAGTCATTTCTAGCATTTCGAATTGTAATACCTCGGCGCTTTGTGCTGGAAAACTACCAGCATCCTAAATCAGGACGCTACCCGCGATTCGCGTGGATTGTAACCTGAGTGCGATGGGCGGGTTGCTGCACCCTATGGTTAAGCGACGTTGAGTGCATCTGGAATCAGAGTATCAGGCTTCGTCTCACTCCACAAGCGACGGAGGTAGCGAAGAATGCATGGTACAGCGACGGAAGG
>JAYUWZ010001025.1:0-2672 GCA_043753265.1 Verrucomicrobiaceae bacterium | reverse complement strand
AGACGGGCTGGTAGTGTAAAATGCCATTGCCATCGGCGTTTTGCAGGATCAGCCTTTCCCGCACCATGAACGTCCTCTCCAAACTCCGCTCCGTGTTCTTCGCCTTCGTGGCGCTGGGCATCACGCTCTTCCTCCCGGGCTGCCTCCAGGTCGAGCAAGTCATCAAGGTAAAGCCGGATGGTTCCGGCACCGTTACCGTGAGTATCGTGATGACCAACGAGGGAATCAAAGCGATGGCGGAATTTGCAAAGCAAAGCGGTGGGGAGGCCAAGAGCCCCGTGGACGAACTCGCCAGCGAGGAGAAAGCTAGGGAGCAGGCAAAGGCGCTGGGCGAGGGTGTGAAATTTGAAAAGGTGGAGAAAATCAAAAACGCCATCGGCGAAGGTGCGAAAATGACCTTCTCTTTCACCGATGTGACCAAGCTCAAGCCCAGCATGGACATGGGCGACGGAGGGGCCGAGAAGGAGCCGGCTGCCTCGTTTGAATTCACGAAGGGCAGCCCCGCGAAGCTCGTCATGAAGATGATTCGCAAGAAGGCCGGTGCAGCCCCTGACGTTCCAGACACTGACGATTCCCAATTTCAGGAAGCCGCGAAGATGATGAAAGGCATGAAGCTGACCATGTATATCGAGGTCGATGGCCAGATCACCGAATCCGACGCCGCCCATCGCGAAGGCTCCCGTGTCACCTTTGCCGAGGTGCCCTTCGACGAAATCCTCAAGTCTCCCGAGAAATTCAAGGCCATGAACAAGGCCGGCGAATGGTCGGAGGCCGTGAAGGTCATCAAGGAAATCCCGGGTGTGAAGGTGGAGCCGAAGGACACGGTGACCATTCAGTTCAAGTAGACTTGGCTTGCGGTGTGGTTTAGTCCGTAACTCCGTTACGTTATTCGCTCCCGCCGCCCTGCCCCAATGGCCTTGAACAACTTTCGAATACCTCGCTGAGAAATGCGTTCACTTTCTCGGCATGCGTAATTGTCAGCAAGTGGCCCGCGCCGAGCACTACCAAGTCTGCTTTGGAACGCTTGTATGCAAACGTATCATCCCGCTCACCGTGGATTTGAAATAATGGACAACCCAAAGATTCGGGAGCCTGCCATCGTAACATGGCCCCCAGGGCCCATTCGCGGAATTCACGCTCTTCCGGCGATAGGCGAGCAAGACGCCGCTTTACTCTCGGCAGTGTCGATGTCGTGGTTGCAACGGCTCTCCTCATAACCCATTTCGTCAGCGAAGGGCCTGCGCAAGACGCAAGGGGCCGCATGAGCCGGACCCGCGAAGGAAGCCCGGATGCGTCGCGGCAGGATGCGATGACAATGCAGCCTCGCGCCTGCAGATGACATGCCGCTTCCTGCGCAACGATTCCTCCAAAAGAGACACCTCCAACCAGGCAAGGACTGCCCGGGTCCAGCGAGAGAGCCATCCTTTTGGCATACGAGGCGAGGCTTTCTGCGGAATCCGGTGGCAGCCACCGCGCGACCTTCATCGAAGGAAACCTGCGAACCTGTGGTTCCAAAACGCGGGGGTCGCCGCTCAGCCCTGGAAAAAAGAGGATCGGCATCTCGCTCTGGTTCATGAGTATGCTGGCAACACACCGGTACCTTGAGTGTCTAAAGCACATTCATCAAGCCCTACTCAAAGCCCAACAGGACCAGCGGCTAGCAGCTTTCGCAAAGCAGGATAATCGACCTTTGCGTTGTGGCGTTTGTCGACGGGGATCGCTGGCAGGACGATTACCTCATCGAGCTGCGCCCACGCGAGTTGTTCACGCGCTTTCTCGCGCACGTCACTCGCAGCGGAGCGCAATTGTAGTGCGAGCACACGCCGCCCATCGGTCTCGACAAGCGCAGCCCGCGCCACGCCGGGACAGTTCATCGCCGCGCATTCCACGGCAAAGGGCCATAGCGTGCCGTCCTTTCCTTCGATCTTCGCCGTGCAGCGACCGAGCAGCCAGAGACGACCGGAGGCATCCAGCCACCCGGCGTCGCCGGTGCGATGCCACACCACACCATCCACACGAAACTTGGTCTCCTCGTCGCCATGGCCGTGGAGATAGCCGGACAGCACGTGGCCGCCACTCACCACGATCTCGCCCGCTTCTCCTGGTAGCATGCATTCCTGCTGCAATTGCTCATTCGTCCACGGCCCGAGCGGCTGGCCCCAGCGCTCGTGAATGATGCGAAGCTGAATCTCTGCGACGGGCGTGCCGGTGAGCAGGCCCTTGCCGGAGAGCATCGCGGCGCGGTCGGCGGATGATATCTCGCGCTCCTCGATGTGCGCGATGGGTTCGGCCTCGGTGGAGCCGAAGACGGCTTCCACGCAGGCATCCGGCGAAGCCGTGCGCAGTGCATCGAGCAACGCGGGAAAGACGGGCGCACCACCCGTGTAGATTTTGCGCATGCGGCGCAGCGTGCCGTCATCTCCGCCAAGGAGGCGCTCGAAGAACGCGGGTGAAGCAGCGCAGCGCGTGACTCCATGATCGCGGATTTGTCGCAGGACGGGCGCAGGTTCGATGGCGCCGGGCCTGCGCAAATCGGTATCGGGAATCACGCTCGTCACGCCGCTTGCGAGATTTGCGAGGGTGAAGATGGGCAGGGTTGCGAGGTCCACCTCGCCCGGCTCCAGCGCGATGCTGCGCGCGAGCACGCGATGCTGTTCGATGAGGAATCCATG
>JAYUWZ010001024.1:0-2672 GCA_043753265.1 Verrucomicrobiaceae bacterium | reverse complement strand
GCTCGGGCTCCCGAACTTCAGCAGCCACAGCTGCAGCGTGTCACTCACCGTCGAAATTCCCGACGTGAGCATGGCGGCGCAGGAAACCACCAAGCTCTACGCGCTGCTCCAGGCAGCCGTGGATAACGAAATCCAGGAAGTCGGCTTTATGCCCGACGCCACCACCTACGGGATGAACAACACGGCCCAGCCCAATGGCCACTCCGGCAACGGAAACGGCCATACTGCGCGTCCGTACGGCAATGGATACCACCGACCCGCCGCCAACAACGGCAACGGCGAGGTGTGGAACTGCACCGATGGCCAAAAGGGGCTCATCCTCCGAGTCGTCAATGAGAACAAGATTCCCAAGGACGACGTGGAGAATATCGCCCAGCAACTCTTCGGGGTGGGGGTGAAGCACCTTGATAAAATGCAGGCTTCGCAGCTCATCGAGGAATTGCTGGAGCAAACCGGGAAGAAACCCCAGCGGTCTCGCTGGCAACGTCAACCCGCACGCGCATGAACGCCACCCTCGAACCCGGGTCGGTGGAAATCGCCGACCGCATTGCGCAACTCCAGGAAAAGGTGTCCGCCTCCAAGCTGGGCACCTTTTCCCAGTGCAGGCTGAAGCTCTACTTCCGCTACGTGCTAAAGGTGCCAAAGCCCAAATCGCCTTCGCTCCACGTGGGCAGCGCCGTGCATTCGGTGCTGAAGGCTTGGAATAAAGCACGGTGGAAATCAGCGCCGCTCACCACCACGCAACTCCACCAGGAATTTGCGAAGGCGTGGGTGGAGGGACAGGAAGAAGAAGCGGTCGCGTGGGAAGGCGACGAGACCAACCACATGGCCACAGCCTGGCGGTTGCTGGAAACGTATATCCGCGAAACTCCAATTGCGCCGGGCACCAAGCCCGATGCCGTTGAGGTGCCAGTGGAATCCAGCTTGGCTGCGCATGGATTGCCCACACTCATAGGAGTGATTGACCTCGTGCAAGACGGGCGGATTGTGGATTATAAGACATCCTCAACCACTCCGAACCCCGCGACGGTCGCCCACCTCAACGAGATCCAGACGAGCTGCTATGCCACACTCTACCGCGACGCCACAGGGCGGGCGGAAGCCGGTGTGGAGCTGCACCACTTGGTGAAACTCAAAACACCGAAAATCGTGGTCACACCGCTGCCGCCGATGAGCGAGGCGCAGCAGACCCGCCTATTCCACGTCATCGAGTCGTATCAGCACGCACTCGATACGCGGGATTTCGTGCCCTCACCGGGCATGGGCTGCCTGAGCTGCGAGTTCTTCCAGGAATGCCGTAGGTGGAGTTGAAATAAATAATCACGCGAAGGGCTGGCTCGTGCATTCGAGCCAGCCCTTTTGCGCAACAATTGAAAGGAGGAAAACTATGCAACGAACCAGCTTGTTGCTGTTCGCGTTATTGCTGCTCCCGGGTTGCGGACGAAAATCTGAACCCGACGAATACTACAGCCGGATGCTCGCCCAACGCACAGCGGAGGTGGAATCCGCCAGGGAGGGAAAAGACTTCTGGCAATCCACCGCAACGGTGCTCGGCGCACTCGCCGTGCTTACCCTCATAATTGGCGCGGGCCTCGGCTCAAAGGCGAAGGACGACGCGAATGAAGAGTAATTCCGTTCTCGCCCGCTGGCGAAACACATGGCGGTGCATCTCGGTGTCCGTCATCGGGGCCTTGCCGCGCCCCAAGCCACCGCGAAATCTATCCCGAATGCCAGCCTTGCAGCGGTGCGCGGAAGTGCTGCGCTATGCCTTACTCCGGCTGGAGTTCTGGATTTCGCCACGGGGATGGCTTCGTGAATGGATCCGGATCAATGTCGGATTCGCCCTCTTCATCGGCATTCCCGCAATTCTGCTATTGCCCATCGTCTCGTTCGTCCTCGGGCAATTTACCGTATGGGCGTTCAGTCTCGTGGAGCTGCTGAAAAGCTTGCTTCAAATCCTGGCACTCTGCTGGGTCGTGGTGGCACTCGTCGCCGCGTTGTTCTGCTTCCACCGGAAGCGTAAATAAAACCATACACCCCTTGCGGGTGAACAACTGAAAGGAGAAATACCATGGAAACAATTACCCTCTATTTCCGGGAGGGATCCTCGGATAAAGTCTATCAAGCGACCATTGAACCCAATAATGGGGGACACGTCGTCCACTTCGCCTACGGCCGGCGCGGCAGCACGCTCAGCACCGGCACCAAAACGCAATCGCCCGTGCCCTACGCGCACGCCAAGGCCATTTACGACAAACTCGTTCGGGAGAAGATGGCAAAGGGCTACACGCCCGGCGAGGACGGCACCCCATACCAGCACACTGACAAGGAGCAGCGCGCTACGGGCATTCTGCCACAGTTGCTGAATCCCATCGAGGAGCAGGAGGTCGAACACTACCTCGGCAATCCCGACTTCGTGATGCAAGAGAAATACGACGGGCGTCGCCTGCTGCTTCAGAAAAAGGGTGCGGAAATCACCGGCATCAACCGTCAGGGGTTGTCGGTGGGCATCCACGCGAATGTCATCAACGAGGCGAAAGCATCTGCCGTGGATTTCATCATCGACGGCGAGGCTATGGGCGATTCGTTCTACGTCTTCGACCTGCTCGCTATTGGCGATCTAGACATGCGGGGCAGCTCCTACATGGAACGCCTGATGCGGCTGGTGAATT
>JAYUWZ010001023.1:0-5788 GCA_043753265.1 Verrucomicrobiaceae bacterium | reverse complement strand
GGCCTGGATGCATTTCTGGCGCTGGAGCGAAAGGGCAGGATTTCCGAAAAGGAACGCTGGGTAAACGGCGCACCGGATCCCGCGGTGTTCTTCGACACCACGCGGAGTTGGTTTGGCGGGAAGGAAATTCCTTTCCAGCCATTCGCCGCAAAGCTCGTGCTGCCGAATAATGCCACCGTCATCGCCATTGGAGATTTGCACGGTGATGTCCGATCGTTTCTCCAGATGCTGGAAGAGTTGAACCGCCGCGAAATTCTCGCGGGTTTCAAGGTCCGGGGGCCAAACCACCATCTCATCTTCACGGGAGACTTCACTGACCGTGGTTCCTATGGGACAGAAGTCCTATACACGCTCTTCCGGCTGAAGATGGCGAGCCCGTCGCAGGTGCATATCGCGAGAGGAAACCACGAGGATTTCGACCTCGTCTCGCGTTACGGTTTTCTCAATGAGGTGCACGGGAAATACGGTAAGGATGTGAACATCACCAAACTGATGAGGGCGTATGACCTGCTGCCAGTCGTGGTGTATCTCGGCAACGGCAAGGACTTCCTCCAGATCAACCACGGTGGGATGGAGCCGGGGTATAATCCACGCAGGCTGCTCGCCGCACCGGGCGATGCCCGATTTGAATTGCTGGGCGAGTTGAAGCAAAAAACCTACGCTGAGGCCCGGCCAGGCTGGCTGGGAAATGACCCGGCCGTGCGCGAGCTTGCAGCCCAGGCCTTTCGCGACTTCACCCCGGAAACTCCCTCCACTCCGTTCGCGATCGGCTTCATGTGGAATGATTTCTCTGTCTTCCGTGACGAGCCGCAGCTCGGAGCCGTTCGTTCCCTTGTGTTTGGTCCGATTCCCACCCGCCGTATCCTTGCCGATGCCAGCACCGAACAGATCCGCGTGAGAGGGGTGATCCGCGCTCACCAGCATTCAGCGCTGCTCAATCCCATGATGTGCCGTCTGATCGCCTGCGGCGGGGTCTTCCGGCACTGGCACCCCGCTGAAGACCGCTCCCACGCTGGAAACTCGATCGAGGAAGTCCGGAAGAACCTCAAGCCCGGCAACCCAGAGCCGCTGCCCGAGGGGTCGGTATGGACGCTTAATGTGTCTCCGGACAGTGTGTACGGTATAGGGTGCGGATACGATTTCACTGCGGCCGCGGTCCTCACTCTTGCCTCTGACTTTGAGGACTGGCGAATTTCCAGCCTCGCAGTCGATGTGAAGTTTGGGCCGTGAGGATGTAACGCATAGGACTTACAGATCCTAGAGGACGTATAAGACCTATAGGACCATGCGCGTTCCCCGCTACCGAAGGCGTACGGACACGCGGGTGAACAGCGCTCAGTGCGATTTTCTCTACACGGCCGCGGCTGCGGCTGCGGCTTCCATGTCCTTGTTGTAAATCTGCTCCTCGAATTCGCGGAGGCTGGGCTTGATGAGGCGGGGTTCGCCGCATTTGCCTGCGATGGCTTCCTGCGTCTTGAGACCGTGGCCGGTGATGCAGAGGACTGCTTCCTGGTCGGCTGGGATTTTTCCGGATTCGATCAACTTTTTGGCGCAGGCGACGGTGACGCCTCCAGCGGTCTCGGCGAAGATGCCCTCGTGCTCGGCGAGGAGCTTGATGCCTTCGACGATTTCCTCGTCGGTCACGTCTTCTGCAAAGCCGCCGGTCTGGCGCATGGCGTGGATGGCGTAGTAGCCGTCGGCGGGCGTGCCGATGGCGAGGCTCTTGGCGATGGTGTCGGGCTTTGGCACGGGCTTCACCATGTCGGTGCCGCGCTTCATCGCGTGGGAGATGGGGGCGCAACCGGTGGCCTGGGCGCCGTAAACGGAGAACTCCGCCTCATCCACGATGCCGCATTTCACGAATTCGTTGTAAGCCTTGTGGATCTTGGTGAGCAGGGAGCCGCTCGCCATGGGTGCCACCGTGTGGCGCGGGATGCGCCAGCCGAGTTGCTCGCAGATTTCAAAGCCCATCGTCTTGCTGCCCTCGGCGTAGTAAGGGCGCAGGTTCACGTTTACGAAACCCCAGCCGTACTTGCCGGCGATTTCCGAGCACAGACGGTTTACTTGATCGTAGGGCCCGTGGATGCCGATGACGTTTGTGCCGTAGACGAGCGAGCCGAGCACCTTGCCCTGCTCGAGGTCGGCGGGGATGAGCACGTAGCTCTTCAGTCCGGCGCTCGCGGCGTTGGCGGCCACGCTGTTGGCGAGGTTGCCTGTGCTGGCGCAAGCCACCGTGGTGAAGCCGAGTTCGCGAGCCCGGCTCAGCGCCACGCTCACCACGCGATCCTTGAAGGAGAGCGTGGGGTAATTCACCGTGTCGTTCTTGATGTAAAGTTCCTTGATCCCCAGCACCTTTGCGAGGCGATCGGCTTTTACCAGGGGGGTGAATCCCACCTGCTTGCCCACGGTGGGCTCGCCATCGATGGGCAGCAACTCGCGGTAGCGCCACATGCTCTTTGGGCGGCTCTCGATGACTTCGCGGGAGATGACGGCCTTGATGGCGTCGTAGTCGTAGGCGGCCTCCAGCGGACCGAAGTCGAATTCGCACACGTGGATTGCTTTCTTTTCGTAAAGCTTTCCGCACTCGCGGCACTTGAGGTTGCTGAAAAAGGGACGGTTGGATTGGTCCATGGATGTAGGTGTATGAAAAGGCATACTCCCATCGTGAGACGCGAAGCATGGACGAGAATCCACGACTTCGCTCTCATCTTCCCCGGCCGCTTGAGCGACAAGGCTGGATGGGGCACCTGGGCCCTCGAGGCGCAGCGGTGAGGCTGCGCTCGAAGCGGTTGCCGTGGCTTCACAGGGCCAGAACCCTCAGCCACTCTCGATAAGAGCAGTCCTGTGTTTAGTGGCCCAGACCTATGGCGTCAACGGAGATTTTTCCCGTAAAGCGGAGTGGTTTCGTTGAAACACGAAGGCACGAAGGCCAATGCAGAGGGAGCCGCAAAAAACGAAAGAAGACGAAAAAGGGCACTACGAAGGGCGCGAAGAACGCGAAGGCATACAGTGGAGGAGTGGTTTGGGGACTCGCGTCGATGGGAGGCGTTTTCCATTGAGCCTCAGGAAGTCAGGAAAAATCTGCGGGACTTGGGTTCACTTTCACAGATAGCAAAGCAAAAAGTGGGAAACGAGAGCAAGAGCAGGACAAAGAGAACGCTCGCTGCCAATCACTTCGCAAAAAGAAGCTTTGCCTACTGGCGTTCTGTCCAGCGATCGCGGTCGGAGTATAGGAAGTAGGGGAAGGAGCGCCCAATGGGCAGCGCCTTGATCACCGAGAGAGGGAAGCTCGTTTTCAACTTCGCATCGCGCATGATGAACGGTGCCCATTCCGCAAACTCGCCCGCGCCCACGTCGCTGAGCAGTCCCCTGAAGCCGGTGACGGGAGTGAAAAGCAGGCCTGTGATGCGTTCGTTGAAGGTGAACGAGTTTAGCTCCTGGAAATCCCGCAGTGCCAGCGGGAGCCAAAGGCTCTTGCGATCAGCATACCACGCCACCCCCCATGGCATGTCGCTGCAAATCACATCCTTCTCCGTGTACCAATCCGCGAGGTTCGCGAGGTAGGGTGGGTAGTAGGGAGGATACACGACCTGACTCTCCGCGGGCGCGATATAGCGCGAAAGGAGCGGGAAGGAACTGAAAAAGATGATCATGGTGGTCATCGCCGTGTTCGCAAACTTGATCCCGCTTACGGGGCGACCCTCGATCTCCACCCTGCTCCACATGTTCAGAAGCAGCGCGAGGCCGTAAGCCCCAAACAGCGGAATGAAAATGAGGTGGATATCGTTGGCATCATGCCTCGCAATGAGGTCGTAATCCATGTAACCAAAAATTGCCATTCCCCCCACGGCGGAAAGCCACATGCAAATCAGCGCCCATCGCAGACTCCGGGTCTCGCGTTTGCGGAATGTATGCAGAAGGGAAAGAAAGAAGAAGAGCGCCATGGGGACTTTGCCGAGGCGCATGTAAAGCGTGTCAAACTGACCTACAATTTGACCAGGGATTTTGGTAATATACGAACTGGGCTGGATGTTCTCATCCGGCTTGGACAGCGTCCGCATAATCTGCGATTCCGTGCCACGGAGTTGGAATCCCTTGGTGGCAAATGCAAGGCCCACGGGGTCGCCGCACACCTTCGCAGTCCTCACCATCCACGGGATAAAGAAGATGGCACAAACCCCCACGAGAATTCCTGCACTCAGGCCAACTGGCCGGTAGGTCGCACAGAGATAAACCACCACTCCCAAAAGCATCCACAAGGTGATGGGATGCGCGAGGGCCATGAGGCCAAAGAAAACGCCCGCACCTGCAATCCAAGGCCACGAATACTCGCCCTCCTCCCGAGCCATGAGTGCCTTGGTCAGGCACATGGTCACTCCGCTGAAAAGGAAGAGCAAAAGCAACTGCGGCAGCCCCGTGGTGGCGAAATCCCAGAAGTGCTGGCAGAGAAGCAGGACCACCGCCATGATCACCGAAAGCCGCTCATCAAAGAGCCACTTAATGGTGAAATAGTTCAGAACGATGGCTCCGAAGAAAAAGAGGATGGACAGCCCCGCGATGGTCTTGTCCGCGATGTGCGTGAGTTTGCCCGCCGGCATGGTCCAGAAATCAGGCGCCCCATCGTTGTCCACCCGCCATTTGAACGCGTTGTTCATCCCTATCATCGCCCGCAATGCCAGCGAGTTCATGAAGGGATTCAGCGGTGCATGGTAGGTATCCGGGATATGCCCTCCCGAGGGGGTTTTGCCATCCACTATTTTGTTAAAATACTGGTCGTCCTTCATCTTCGTATTGAAGAGCTGAATGGCAGCTGGCTTGATGACCTTGGTGGAGAACCCATTCCCCCTGGAAAGCTCCCGCGCGATTACCGCCTGCTCCATGCCCTTGGCATGGCTGAGGCCCTTGAAAAGCGCCGAGTCATCGCCTTTCAAACCCGCCCGGATGACGTGGGTGAAAAGGAACGTCGTGAACAAGACTGCCGCTGTCGCGATGATCAGCAGCAGCATCACCCACCATCGCCCCTTCCCATGCTCCAGTGAATGGACGAGTTCTTGTGCTTGGATTTCAGATGCCATTGGAAGTCGGTGGTGGTGTGGGGTTCTCGCCTTCTGGTTTTTCCTCGGGGTTCTCGGAGCGGAATTCCTTGAGCCTGCGGTGCAGGGTGCGGCGGCTCATGCCCAGGCGTTTTGCGGCCTCGGTCACATTCCCGCCAGTTTCCTCGAGGGCACGCGCGATCAGGCGGTGCTCGGTGTCCTGAACATTCAGAGTAGCCCCCTTCCGGAAGGCAGGGACGCGCACTCCGCCGCTCCCGGCGGGATTCGCAGCACCGCCTTCGCGGACGGTGGGAGGCAGGTTGCTGAGTGTCAGCTTCGGGCCGCTGCCCATGACGACGGCGCGTTCGATTGCCGCGCGCAATTCCCGGACATTGCCTGGCCAGGAGTAGTTTTCCATGGCAGTCAGCGCGTCGGGCGTGAGTTCCCGGAATGGCTTCCCATTCTCGTCGGCGGCCACTTTCAGAAAATGAGCGGTGATGAGCGCGATGTCCTCGCGTCTTTCGCGGAGCGGCGGCATGTGAACACGCACCACGCTGAGGCGAAAGTAGAGGTCATCGCGAAAGTCGCCCGTTTCCACCATGCGTTCCATGTCGCGATTGGTCGCGGCCACGAGCCGAACGTCGACCTTGATGGCATTGCTTCCCCCCACCCGCTCGAACGTACGCTCCTCGCCGAGCACGCGCAGGAGCTTTACCTGGGTGTTCTTGTCGATCTCGCCGATTTCATCGAGGAAC
>JAYUWZ010001022.1:0-2675 GCA_043753265.1 Verrucomicrobiaceae bacterium | reverse complement strand
CTCTACCGACCGGTTCCCTCCCGCACCGGCTTCCTCACCGAAAAGCGAACACTCGTAATCCTCGGCGTCTTTTGGGCCCTCTCACTCGGACTCGCGTGGACGCTCGCCCAGGGGCTCGTCCGGCCGCTGCGCGCGTTCGCCGCCCGGCTGCCCCGCATCGCGGAGGAGGGGACTGAACCTATTCCCGAGGTCGAACGAAAGGACGAGATCGGTCAACTCGCCCGCGCCTACACGGAGACCCGTGCCCAGCTCACCGCCGAGCGCGCTGCCCGCGAGCAGGCCGAGCGCCTCGCCACCCTCGGTCGCATGGCCACCGGCCTGGCCCACGAAATCAATAACCCCGTCGCTGCCATCAAGCTCCACGCCCAGCTCCTCGAGACCGAGGTCACCGGCACCCCGCCGGAACGCATCGGCATCATCCTCTCCGAGTCCGCGAAAATCGAGGGCCTCGTGAGCCAGTGGATGTTCCTCGCCCGCCCCCAGCCCCCGCATACCGCACCCTGTGATCTGTCCCGGCTGGTCTCAGCGGGAGTGAAATCCCTCGCCCCTGCCGCCCAGCACGCCCGGGTGAGCATCGTCAATGAACTCCAGCACGGATTGGAGGTAATGGCCGACCAGCGCCGCATCGCCCAGGCCCTCTCCAATGTCATCACCAACGCCATCCACGCCATGGCAGCCTCCGGGGGCACACTCACCATTTCCTCCTCACGTGAGGAGTCCAGAATCCATCTCCACTTCACCGACACCGGAAGCGGATTTAGCGCGGATGCACTGGATCGCGCCACCGAGTTGTTCTATAGTGAGAAAGAAGGAGGCATGGGAATCGGTTTGAACGTCACAGCGGAAATACTGCGCGCCCACAACGGTGGCTTAATCTTGAAAAATGTACCACGTGGCGGCGCAATCGTCACCATGCTCCTCCCTGCCCACGACCCGCTTGGAGCATGAACCGTCAAACACCGCCATCGCCGTTATCGCCGATAATCCCCCAAACATGGAAATGTGGGAGCTCACAGCCGTCGCATCTATTGCCGATAATCCTGCAAACTAACTCACGCGCAATATGCGCAATAACTGCAACAACCCCCGATGCGTCCGTCCAAAGCGCTGATTCCCTAAAAGTTAACTCACGCCGGTTTCCAAGCCAAAATGCGCAGAAACCCATCACACAGAATCCGTCCATCGCTCCGATCGCCGTTATCGCCGATAATCCCGAATCCTTGTCCTTCCAGTTGCAGTTTCACCCCTCGACATCTTGGCGACTCGGCGTCTTGACGGTTCAACCTCTGCACCTTTTTCCACATGTCTGAAATCCTGATCATCGAAGACGAATCATCCCTCGCATCCGCCCTGGCCTCCGCCTGCCAGCGCATGGGCCACCAACCCCGCACATGCGGCAGCGGCCGGGCCGGGCTCGAGGCCCTCGCCTCCGGCGGACCCTCCCTCGCGCTGCTCGATATCGGCCTGCCCGACGTCAGCGGTCTCGAAGTCCTGAAAGCCGCTCGCGCCAACACCCCCGCGACCCCGGTCGTCATCATCACCGCTCACGGCAACCTCGAAAACGCAGTCGCCGCTCGCCAGCTCGGCGCCGCCGCGTACCTGGTAAAGCCGCTCGACCTTCGCGAGGTGCAGCAGACCATCACCCAGGTCCTAGCCGCCTCGGCGCCCCAGGCACCCACATCGGCCCAGGAGCCCCAGCGTCCGCAATTGCTCGGCGTCGCCCCGGCCATGCAGCGCGTGTTTGCGGAAATCGCACACGCCACCACCACCGATGTCCCGGTGCTCCTCTCCGGCCCCACCGGCGTGGGCAAAACCCTCGCAGCCCGTGTCATCCACGAGCACAGCCCCCGGGCCAGCGCCCCCTTCGTCGCGCTCCACTGCGGCGCACTCCCCGAGCAATTGCTCGAAAGCGAACTCTTCGGCCACGTGAAAGGCTCCTTCACCGGTGCCATGACCGACAAGGAAGGCCACATCGAACGGGCGAGGGGAGGCACGCTTTTCCTCGACGAAATCGGCGACATCTCCCCGACCGTCCAGGCCAAGCTCCTCCGCTTTGTGGAAGAGCGCGCCTTCACCCGCGTCGGTGGCCGCGAAGACATCCGGGTGGAACTCCGCCTCATCACCGCGACGAATAAAAACCTGCGCGAGGAAGTCGCCGCCGGTCGCTTCCGCGAGGACCTCTTCTACCGTCTCCACGTGCTCGAGATTCCCATGCCCCCCCTGCGCGAACGCCGCGCCGACATCGGGGCACTCGCCGCCAATTTTCTCTCCCAGGCCGCCCGGCCTCTCACCATCGCGCCCGAGACCCTCACACTCCTGCAGCGCCACGACTGGCCGGGCAATCTCCGCGAACTCCGCAACGCCCTGGAGCACGCCGCCGCCGTCTGCACCGGCCCCGTCATCCTCCCGCAGCACCTCCCCCGCGAACTCCGCGAGCGCGCCGAGGCCGCCCCCGGCCTCGACGCCCGCCTCTCCGCGGTCCTCGCCGAGTGGCTCGACGCCCGCCTCGGCGAAAAGGCCGGCTACGACACCATGCACGACGCACTCGAAGGCATGACCCTCCGCCACCTCCTCGCCCGCTTCGATGGCAAGCCCACCGTCCTCGCCCGCGAAACCAACATGAACCGCGTCACCCTCCGCAAAAAACTCAACGCCACCAACCAGCCCGACCATGG
>JAYUWZ010001021.1:0-5798 GCA_043753265.1 Verrucomicrobiaceae bacterium | reverse complement strand
TCGTCGAGGAATGACGGAACCGTCGGTTTTCTTCGATACCGCGAAAGAGAAAGCCAATGCCCGGCGTATCATGGGGGTTGATTGATCGGGAATTCGCGTTGGATCGCCAGCGCACCCGCGTAGACTCCACCTTATGAAACTTCCACTGCGCCCCGCCTTTCTGCTCGCTCTCTCCTTTGCCATAGCCGCGTGCGACAAGAAAACGACCTCCGCCGAGGTGGCACCGCCGGAACCGGCAGGCTCCACGGAGCCAGCGGAAGCCGGGGCTCCCACGGAAACGGGAGCCTCACGCACCGGTCAGCCAGCAGGCACGGTCGACTCGACGGGCGCGCCAGTTCCCGCAACCGATAATGTGCTGCTTGCAGCCCTTTCGCCCGAGGATCGCGTCCGCTTCGAGGAATGGTTTAAGAAGCACAATCTCAAGCTCGATGCCGCAGTGATGGACCAGGACGCGGATGGCGACGGCTACTCGAACCGCGAGGAATTTCTGAACGGCACCAATCCCCGCGATCCCAACTCGCTGCCGGGAGTGATGGAAGGCGTGACGGTGAAGTCCGTGAACGAGGTGCAAATCCCGATAGTGCTGCGGGAAGTGAAGAAAAACGGCAAGGCGAGTGTGGAATCCACCGCCGATGGAAAGCTCGAGGACATCGGCCAGGGCGATCGTCCGAGGGGCTTGCCCTACAAGGTCACGGGCGTGAAGCATGAGATCAAAGCCGACAAGCACGGGGTGCTCAACGACGTGTCCAACGTGACTTTGGAAAACCCGCAGACAAAGGAAACGGTGATCCTCATCCGTGATCTTCCCGCGCGCAGCAGCGAGACCCACGCAGTACTCGCCGGGCCGAACGGTGTGGAGCAAAAGGTGAAGGTGGACGATGTGATTTCTCTCCCAGGCCAGGGCTCAAAGAAATTCAAGGTCGTGGATCTCCGCCCCGACCAAGTGATCGTGGAGGACATCGAGAGCAAGAAGCCAATGACCATTCCGAAGCGGTAGCTGCACCGCCTGGCACGCATATTTCATACTCCAGAAGCGAAGCGCTGCATTTTGCCGCGTAGCGGCATCACTACAATAGCCGTGGCGTGAGCGAAGCGAACCCACGGAACAAGCAACAAAGACACGTGCCGCGTAGCGGCGCAACTGACCCGCGCTCACACACGGTACTGTTTGTTTCCTAGTTTCCTAGCTTCCAAATTAATGGTTGTGATCCTTCGGGCCAATTTGAACCACGCGTGATTTGATTAGTTTCTTCTCCCGCTTTACACCTAATCCAGAAAAGCCTGCCGTGGATTCTCCCTCAGGTGCTTTACGATGCAGTCCATGAACTGCGCCCCGAATTGATCCAGCTTGCGCTCGCCCACGCCGCTGATGCGGCGCATGGCGTTTTCATCCACCGGATAGTCGCGCGCCATTTCACGAAGCGTCACGTCGCCAAACACAATGTAGGCCGCCACCCCCAGTGAATCGGCGACCTCGCGGCGGAGTTGCCGCAGCTTCTCAAAGAGCGCCTCGTCGCAGTGGATTTCCCCGGTGCGTTTTTGCCGGGGTTTCGACTCCTCCTGGTGCGACTTCGATTTGTCCGGCAGGCGGGTGAGCGGCACCTGTAGCCTCTTTTTCAGGGCGTCCACGCCCTCATTGGTGATCTCCACCGTGGGAAATTCCCCGGCTCCCATTCGCAGCAGGCCGAGCCGCACCAGTTCGCGTCCGATGAATGTCCACTCGGGACGGGAGTGCTCCTTGCCCACACCAAAAGTGGAGAGCTGGTTGTGCTCCCATTTCCGCACTCGCTCGGTGTCCGCACCCGTGAGCACCTCGGCATGGTGGTTCAACCCAAAGCTTGCATCCTTGCGGTAGCTGGCCTCGCGGGCCCGCCACACGCAGCTCAGGAATTTTTGTGCGGCGATGGTGCCATTCCACGTCTCCCGTGGCTCCAGGCAGTTGTCGCACGCGCCGCAGTTGGGCGTGCTGTAAGTTTCGCCAAAGTAGTTCAGCAGTTCCCGCCGGCGGCACCCTGCGCTCTCCGCGTAGTGCACCATCGTTTGCAACTGCGTGCGCGCGATTTTTCGCTGCTCGGGGTCCGCCTGCTCGTCGATAAAACGAATCTGCTTCACCACATCGCCCGCGGAAAAAAGCAGCACGCATTCTCCCGGCAGGCCGTCGCGCCCTGCGCGGCCTGTCTCCTGATAGTAGCCCTCAATATTCTTTGGCAGATCATAGTGAATCACAAACCGCACGTTGGGTTTGTTGATGCCCATGCCAAACGCGATCGTGGCGCAAATGATTCGCACTTCGTCGCGGAGAAAGAGTTCCTGGTTTTCCGAGCGCTCCTTGTCACTCAGCCCGGCGTGGTAGGGCCGCGCGGCAAAGCCGTATTCTTTCAACGTCTCCGCAAGCGATTCGCACGACTTGCGGCTCTGGCAATACACGATGCCGCATTCCTTCTTCCGCGTCTTGAGAAAGGCCACGACTTGCTTTGCGGGCGATGCCTTGTCCAGCACGCGGTACGTCAGATTCGCCCGGTTGAAGCTGCCGACATACACGGCGGGATCCTGCAGGTGGAGCTGCTTCTCGATGTCCGCCCGCACACGCCCCGTGGCTGTAGCCGTGAGTGCCATGAAAGGCACGCCGGGCAGTTCCGTGCGCAGCCGCGAGATTTGCCGGTATTCGGGACGAAAATCGTGGCCCCATTCCGAGATGCAATGCGCTTCGTCGATGGCCACGAGTTGCACGCGCCACTGACGCAGCTTTTCCAGGAAGGTCGGCACCATTAGGCGCTCGGGCGCCACGTAAAGCAGCCGGAAGGCACCATTGAAAAGCAGCCGCAGCCGTTCGCGCGAGCCAGCCTCGCCGATGGTCGAGTTCAGATACGTTGCCGGGACGCCGAGTGCCTTCAGCGCGTCCACCTGGTCCTTCATCAGCGCGATCAGCGGCGACACCACCACCGTGAGCCCATCGCTCACGAGGGCCGGCAATTGAAAACAAAGGGACTTGCCGCCGCCCGTCGGCAACAGGGCAAACACATCCTGCCCGGCGAGGGAGGAGCGGATAATCTCCTCCTGCAGCGGGCGAAAGGCGTCGTAGCCGAAGACGCGTTTCAGCGTGGCGAGCAATTGCATTGGCACCCCATTGGATGCACGCGGAGGCCCCCGCTCGTCAAACACCGTGCGCAATATGTACGGCGAGGGTGCCTCAATGCGGTACGGTTGAAGCCCTGCCAGAAGCAAGCAGAGCAACCAAACGTGGCGCCAGCCTTTGGACTGCGGTGGCTTGACCTAAGCCTTACCCACAAGTCGCACCAACAGAGAAAAAGCAGACGACGGTGGAGTGTCGCGCCAAAGGCGCGCAAGAGCATAGCCTAGGTCAAGCGAAGCGCAGGCCTAGGAAAATGGCCCGTAGGGCCGCGCCCTGAATTGGGCGCAAGAGCCGTGGATACAACTTGTGGGTAATGACTCGCTGGCGAGCCCAACTCGTGAAGGATCTTGGGGGACTTTTGGAGCACCCAAGCATTCAACTTTACCCACTAAATCAGCCGTCTACCACGCCACCCGCCACACCTGCGATGTCCACTCCCCAGTCTGCCAGCGATCCTTCGTCGCGTATTCCCGTACGACGAGCCCATCGGCCCGGAGTTCGACATGGAAGAAAGCCTGCGCCGGACTGCCGAAGTGCGCGGAGTTGTCCACGTTGAGGACGGGGATGCCCGTTTCCGTTTTGGCTGTGGAGGCCTGGCCGTTCCAACGCTGGATGTCGCGCTTGTGCGTGTGACCATGAAAGGTGGCGGCCTTGCGTCCCTTCAGCGCAGCGTGGAAGGCTTGGACATCGGCGGGATCCCATTCCCACTTGGTGTAGTCGACACCTTCCTTCTCCGCAGTGTAGCGGGCGACATCCACATGATGCAGGATGACGAGTGGCTGATCCTTTGTGGTGTGGTGTGCAGCGAGATCCTCCCGGAGAAATGCCAGACTATCCATGGCCCCGTACCGCCGTGGACGATCCACGCTGGACTCGGTGCCTACGATAAGGCCCAGGGCCACAAAATGCACACCGCCCCACTCCCACGAGTAGTGCAGGCCATTGGGGCTGATGGCCTTGATCCCCGCGTGGTCCTTGCGCGAGCGTTGCCGCGCGGCAAGCGCCTCGGCGGGATACCCCTTGCCGTGCGGACTGTCGTGATTCCCGGCAATGTCCATCACGGGAAATTTCAGCTTCCCCTCCGTGCCAGTAATTCCGAAATCGGCCACATATGCGGCCCACTCGGTGTGCTGCATCGCTACGTGCTTCTTGCTGGTCTTGTCGCCAGTATCAATGAGGTCCCCCGCGTGGAGAACACCGCTCGGCGCGGGCACGGTACCGCCCCCCGACTCAGCAGGAATCGCAGTGCCGGGAAGCCTGTTCAGCGTGGCTACAAGGCCGCTCGTGCAAGCCACCGATGTGGCATCCATCGTCTCCGGCGCATCGATGTCGGCAAGGTAGTGCGTATCGCCAATCACGAAAAACGTGGCGAGCGGCGTGGCGTCCTGCGCCCAGGACGGAATGCAGGCCGAAGCAAGGGCAGCCCCAGTACCACGGAGGAAAGCGCGGCGGGTGATCGGTGTCAGGAAGGAAGCCATCGCTTTCGTTTACTCCGATGTTGCTGGAAGGATAGAGAGGAATGAGCAAAAGCGGGCCATAATCACGAGCGAAGCCTTGGAGTGCGCGTGGCAGAGTGTAACGGCGACACCGCCTTTGGAAGGGATTGCGGGTAGGGAAGAGTCACTCAACCTGGAAAGTGTGTTCGATTTAAATGCTAGTGATCCGAGAGTGGGCGACACTTTCAAATGAGACGTGCAGCTCATCACGCCTGCGCAAAGCAAGATTTCACGCGTCATTAAAGCGCCGCGTGGAACGCGACGTCGAATTTCAGATATTCGATAGCTTCGCTGAACGTGCCCGGGATTTTTGGCCTTTGCGCACGCGCACTTTTGCCTTCGCCCTCCGTCGTTACCGAGCCAATGAACTCGCCGCCAGCTTCTTGTTCGAGCTTAAGCTTGAGGTAGTAGGTAGCCGCGTATTGCTTTCCTTTCCAATAGAAGCTGGCTTCGGCTCGGTCATGGCCCTTCGCAAGGACGAAAACGGCGCCACTGAACTGCTTGCCTGACAGTGCAATATCCTTCTCGCTTGTCCATTTTTCTACCGGCAGTTTCACGTCGGAGATGACCAGCACTGTCGGTTTCCCGTCACGCTTGCTATCCACAAATACCGCGGCGCGGGTGAGAGTGACGGCGGCTTCTTTCTTGATAGAACAGGATCCCTTTGCCGCACCGATCCGTGGCGGCGATGCGACAGCGACGGTTGTGGCGAGGAGAGCGGCGAAGATCGAGAGGGTTTTCATGGTCATGTGCAGTGCTCCTAAGTCCGGAAGTTTCCGAGTTAGGGACACCCAAGCGAGCTTTTCCCGACCGCAATTCCTTACCATCCAAATGCCCGTGACACCATCAGCCGGATAGTCTATATTTTCACCATGGAAAACGGAGGTGGGACAGATATGGCTGCGAGGAACCAAGTGCATCGAACACACAGGAAAGAACATATTCTTTCCTATGCAGGCCCCGCCCCGCAAAACCCACGAAACGCGCATAGCGCAACAACTGCAACAACCGCAGAAACCCCCATTCAGAACCTCCGCACACACAGGAACTCCACCAGTCGGCAGTTGCCTGGATTGCCATTGGATGTTGGGCGTTGGACGTTGGGCGTTGGATGTTTCTCCCCCGTCGCATCTATTGCCGATAATCCGTTCCCGTCTCACAATAACCTC
>JAYUWZ010001020.1:0-2681 GCA_043753265.1 Verrucomicrobiaceae bacterium | reverse complement strand
GAAGTATGGAGCGCCGCATTCCTCGCGCATCCCTACCACCACGACACCATCGGGTGGCGGAGCGACATCGAGAAGGTGCCCAATGAAAAGCTCCGTGCCTTTTACGATACCTACTACTGGCCCAACAACGCCACCGCCACGCTCATCGGTGACTTCGAGCCTGCGCAGGCGCTCGGCGTGCTGAAGCAGCACTACGGCCCCATCGCCAAATCGCCGCATCCCTTTCCCGTCATCTACACCGAGGAGCCCGAGCAGAGCGGCCAGCGGCGCGTGATGGTAAAGCGTTCCGGCGAACTCGGCGTGGTGTCGCTCGCACACAAGATCCCCCAGGCCACGCACGCGGATTATCCCGCCGTGCAAGTCGCTGCCGCCGTGCTCACGCTCGGCAAGACAAGCCGCTGCTACCGCGCACTCACGGACAAAAATCTCACCACCGATGTGAGCGCGTTCACGTCCTTCAATTTGGACCCCACGCTCAACGTCACTTACGCCAGCCTCGTCACGGACGTGAAGCATGCGGACGTGGAAGCCAGGCTCGTGGCCGAGATCGAAAAGCTGAAGAAGGACGGCGCGACCGCGGCGGAGGTGCAAGCCGCCGTGGGCCAGTTGCTCGCCCAGCGGGCCTTTGCGCGCGACGGCTCGTATGCGCAGGCAGCGGAGCTCAACGAGTGCATCGCCGTGGGTGACTGGACGCTCTTTCTCACGCTCGACGACAAGCTCAAGGCCGTGACGCCTGCCGACGTGCAGCGCGTGGCAAAGAAGTACTTTGTGGAGAAGCGCAGTGTCGCCGGCTGGTTCGTGCCGGAGGACGATACGGAATCCGCGGAGCCCGCGGAGGAAAAAGCCCCCGCTCCCGTGGAGGAAAAATTCGCGCCCAAGGCCGTAAAGCCCCCGGCTCCGCCGGAAAAGGAACTGGCCCCGCCAGCCGCTACGAATTTTGCCACCCGCGTGTCGCGTGAGAAGGTCGCCGGAATGGACCTGCTCGTGTGCAAGTCCGAGGTGCAGGACGTGGTGAGCCTGCATGGCAGTCTGCCCGCAGGCGAAGCCGCCTCGCCCAATCGTGCACTTGCGGATCTCACTGCCAGCATGCTCGACCGCGGCACCACCAAGCGCGACCAGTTTGCCATCGCCGAGTTGCTGGAAAAAGTGGGTGCCACCATCTCCTTCCAAGCGACCACCGAGACGGTGGAGTTCAGCGCCAAGTGCCTTGCGCGCGACCTGCCGCTCGTGATCGAAATACTCGCCGAGCAACTGCGCACTCCCGCGTTGTCCGCCGAGGAGTTCGACAAGCTCAAGCCACAGCTTGCTAGCGACGTGCAGCAGATGCTTGAGGATACCGATACACAGGCCGCCATCGCATTTTCGCAGGCCGTTTTTCCCGACGGCCATCCCAGCCGACGCGCCGCAGTGCCGGAATTGCTCTCCTTCATCGAGAAGGCCAAGGTGGAGGACGTACGCGCCTTTCATAAAACCCACTACGGCCCCGCTGGCGTGAAGGTCGCCATCACCGGCGATCTCGATGCCGCGGCAGTGAAGGCGCTCATCGTTAAACATTTCGACGGCTGGAAAGGCGGCACCCCAGTCATCGAGAAAGCCCCGCCCACGCCCGCGAAAGCCGGCGACAAAGTCGTCGCCATGCCCGATAAAACCAGTGTGAGCGTGGTCATCGGCATGCCCACCGGCCTGCGCGCAAGCGACCCCGACTGGCTCGCGCTCGACCTCGCCAACACCATCCTCGGCCGCAGTTTTACCAGCCGCCTCATGGGCAATGTCCGCGACCTCGAGGGGCTTACTTATGGCATCGGCTCCAAGCATGCATTCGATACCTTCCGCGGCGGTGCCTGGTACGTGCGCGCCACTTTTGCCCCGGCTCTGCTGGAGCGAGGTCTCGCCAGCACCCGCCGTGAAGTCACCGGGTGGTGGAAAGATGGCGTCACCCCCGCCGAACTCGACTATCGCAAGAGCGCCATCGCGGGCGGCTTCGCCGTGAGCCTTGAGACCAGCGACGGCCTCGCCGAGCAACTCCTCCGCTGCGCCGAGCGCGGCTTCGATGTGAAGTGGCTCGACGAATTCCCTGCCAAGGTCCGCGCCCTCACGCTGGAGCACGTGAACGGTGCCATCAAAAAGCACCTCGACCCTGCAACCATGATCACGGTCAAGGCAGGCACTCTGAATTGAAACATTCTACACCCAACGTCCAACGCCCAACGTCCAATGCTGTTATGCGGACGCTACGCGTGGTTGTCGTTGGGTGTGTGATACTGATAGGTGCTTGCTCGCGTCCGCAAGATGATGCGATCGCACTGCTTAAAACGGTCGACACTGCGGTACTGCGCATGGAGGCGGCGCGAATATACAAGCAGTTGCACTCCAGCCCAGGGCCGGAGTTCACGGTGATCAAATCGCCACAGTGGCCGGCTACTTTCAAACAACTCAAGCCCCTCCGTGTGGGGTGTTATCGCGATGGCTTCTCGCTCGTTTTGAAACGCGAGGGCAGCCGGGAGACGGGCATTCACGTACAACCCACGGGCATGGACAAGCAGCCGCGCGGTGCGGTGACGCAGTATCAGAAGCTGGAAGCGGGGATTTACTGGTACCAGACGCAGGACTAATCACCTGACGAGTGAATTTGGAACCAGGGTGGAAACGGCAAGTCCCAAGGAAAGTTCGAAGCAGAGACC
>JAYUWZ010001019.1:0-2681 GCA_043753265.1 Verrucomicrobiaceae bacterium | reverse complement strand
CATTATCAGCGCGGGCGTGGATATATTGCATCCGTTGCTTTTCGCGTTTTACGGGAGAAAAAGGTCTTCAAGGAGAAGGAATGGGTAGTTCCTGATTTGGCACAGCAGTGGCTAGACGCGCACACGTTTTCGAGCCAAAGTCCAGCCATGCGCATTTTCCCAGCCCTACTCCTATTTGCCGCAACTACCGCAGTGGCCAAACCGCCTGCGGAATTCAAGGCGCCCAAGGAAATCTCCCCGGGGGTCTTTGAGGCTGGCTCCGTGAAATTCGACAAGAATACCCGCACCGTCACCGTGCCTGCCAAGGTGAACATGGTGGATGGATTGCTGGAGTACCTAATGGTCACGCCCGATGGCGCGGTGCACGAGAGCGTGCTGGTGAGTGATGCGCAGCCGCAGGATGTCCACATGGCCATGCTCGTTCTGGGAGCGAAGGGCATGGCGCAGGACAAGAACGCGAAAGTGCCCGAGCGCATCGACGCGGCTTACCTTGCCAAGGCGCCAAAGCTCGTGGGGGACAAAATTACCCTCACCGTGTCGTGGAAAGACAAGGACGGTGCCGACAAAAGCAGCCCCGTGGAAAAATGGATCGTGCGCCGGGTGCTGGTTCCAAAAAAGCCAGCGAAGAACGTGGTGGCCGAGGACGGTCCATGGCTCTACACGGGCAGCTACTTTTTCGAGGACAAATTCCTAGCCCAGTATGAGGGTGTGTTTGCCTCCATCGTGAGCTACCCCAGCGCGCTCATTAATAATCCGCGCCAGGGTGCAAATGATGACCACATGTGGTTTGTGAACACGGCGACGATTCCGGCCAAGGACACGCCTGTCACTCTAAGCATCAAGCTCGAAGCCGCTGTGGAAGCGCCTGCAAAAGAAAATCCCAAACAACCTGCAAAATGAAACGCCGCCACTTCCTACTGACCCTCGCATTTGCAGCCAGCATCGCTGGCGTACGTGCTGACGAGCCCGTCCCGAAAGACGAAAAGAACCTCTCCATCCGCAACGAGATCCGCGACGTAATGGGGCGCGGATACGCGTACCTCGAGAAGCAGCAAAACCCGGATGGCAGCTTCGGCCCGGATGTCGCGCATCCCGCGCTCTCCGCGCTGCCTGCCGTGGCGTTTCAGCGGGAGCCCACCGGGAAGTATGCGAAGGCGGAATTCCTGCAAAAGACCTACGCGTATCTGCGTGGCTTTGCGCAGCCGGATGGCGGCATCTACAGCAAGGAAAACGGTCTCGCCAATTACAACACGAGCGTGTGCCTGCTCGCGCTCTTCGGCGCGCCGGGGCAGGATCCCGCTCTGCTCTCCAAGGCCCGCGCCTACATCGTGGGCCAGCAGGCGGGCGGCATGGCCAAGTCCGAGACGGATGGCGGCATCGGGTACGGCACCGTGGGGGCGAGCCCCAAGCGTGGGCATCCCGATCTGGACAACACAGTGGTCGCCATCGAGGCGCTCCGCGCGACGCAATCGCTTGCGACGGACAAGCCCGGGGTGAAGGATCTGAACTGGGCCGCGGCCGTTGAGTTCATCGCGCGCTGCCAGAACCTGCCTTCGCACAACAAGGAGAAGTGGGTCAGCGGCGATGCGGCAAACAAAGGCGGCTTTATCTATTACCCCGGCCACAGCAATGCCGGTGAGGTGGCAGTTGAAGGCGGCGGCAAGGCGCTGCGCAGCTATGGTTCCATGAGCTACGCGGGGTTGCTCAGCTTTGTGTATGCCGATGTGAAGGCCGACGATCCCCGCGTGAAGGCCGCGGTGGAATGGCTGGGCAAGCACTACACGCTAGAGGAAAATCCCGGCATGGAAAAGACCGGTTACTATTACTACCTGCACCTCATGTCCAAGGCGCTCACGGCGGCGGGCATCACGGAATTGGAAGTGAACGGCAAGAAGGTGGACTGGCGCAAGGACCTCGCGCTCCAACTCATGAAGCTGCAAAAGCCCGACGGCTCCTGGGTGAATGAGGCTCCGCGCTGGAAGGAAAACAATCCCGCGCTCGTCACCGCCTACTGCGCGATGACCCTGGCGATTATTTATAATCAGCTGTGATTTGTGAACAGGTGAATGGCTGACAGCGAAAGCTGCTAAACGGGACGGCCTGATGAGGGCGCGGTTCAATGCACGTGCGAGCAGCTATCGCCCCATGTAAAATTGAACTGCAGCCACACGCTGTGCTCATTCCCGGTCTCGGGGAGGTGATCGTAGTTGTATTGGAGCTTGAAGTAGATGGGCAGGTCCTTGCCGGGTCTCCACGTGAGGGCGGGGGAGACGCGGTAGCGCTCGGGCAGCCCGGCATCCGCTACGCCACTCACATACTCTGCTCGTAAATGGGCCTCCACGTGGCCGCTGGGGAAGCCGTAGGTCAGCGCGGAATAGAATCCTGCATCGCTAAAATCGTCTCGAATGGCGCGTTCTCGCACGCGGGTGGTGGTGACCTTTTGCGCAGGGACTGCCTCGCTCACAGGCACTCGGATCGTGCGATAGGTGGGGACAAAGACGCCGTTTATGAACCGGAGGCCGGCGAACTGCTGTTCATTACCAAAGCGCGCTGGCTGGTAAGGGGTATACGCGCTACCCGTCACCTCCTCTTCCTCCGTGCCTGCTGCCCCAAAGCGCCTTAAGAAGCCCTCGGTGCGCCAGCGTAGAAACTCCTTCGTATCGTCGGATGGTTTCCACAGG
>JAYUWZ010001018.1:0-5801 GCA_043753265.1 Verrucomicrobiaceae bacterium | reverse complement strand
CCCTTGATGGGCTCGCGGAGGCTCATCGTGCCGGTGCCGGGCACCACCTCTACAAAACCATCCTGCAATTTCCACTTCGCGGCATCGCTCGTATCGGTCGCGTCTTTCTTCGGCTGGTGCTTCCACTTCGCGAGGTCTTTGCCATCGAGCAAAATCACCGCACCCTCGGGAGCGGGCACGGGCTGGCCATCATACTGCGGTGGCACCACCGCCGGGCGCGGGCGCTCCATGCTGTGCTTGGGCCACTTGACTTCGGCGGCGGCAGGTTTTTCGTCCGCTGCATTCAGCGGGATGAGGGTGAGCAAGCTCAGGGCGAAGATGGGTGCGATACGCATGTGGGTTGGGATACAGGTGCTTAACCGCTGGAGGAGGAAATGATTGGTAGGAAAGTAGGCGGGGTTTTCGACCTCGCTCGGGAAGAGCATAGCGTTGGCCTTCCCTGCATTCCCTCCCGCGCGAGGTTTAAAACACCGATACGCCTCCAAGCCAGGCTCCAACTCAATCCGTTCAAGCGCCGCGCCGGGCTCCACAGGTGAATGCATCCCCACAACATAGCACCAAAAACGTAAATATCCAACTGGGCAGTGCCCTCCAAAAAGGAAACACCCGGTCTCCTTTCGGAAACCGGGTGTCCTTGAAAATACGCTTATAGCGCTTGGTCGCCTGCCTTAGGCAGCCGGAGCAGCTTCGGCAGCAGGTGCCTCAGCGGCTGGTGCATCGGCTGCGGGAGCCTCGGCAGCGCCACCGGCTGCGTCGGCCTTGGCCTGCAGCACGCGGGCGAGCTGGCTGGCCGGCTCGTTGAGCAGGCGGACGAGCGTGCTGGCGGGTGCGTTGAGCACGCCGAGCAGCGTTGCGAGCAGGACGTCGCGGGAAGGCAGGTCGGCGATTGCGTTGATCTGCTCGCCGCTGACGACGAGGTTATCAAGCACGCCAGTCTTCACTTCGAGCTTCTTGAACTCCGTCTTGAAGGTCTTGAGCACCTTCGCGGCGGCGGCGGCGTCCTTGTCTCCAATGACCACCGCGGTCTGGCCGCGGAGTTCACCGAGATCCGGCAGGCCTGCTTCCTTCGCCGCGAGGCGCAGGAAGCTGTTCTTCACCACGATGCAGCGGGCGCCAGCCTTGTCCAGGCGGGAGCGCAGTTCGCTGAACTGGATGACGTCGAGCCCGGCATAGTCCGTCACGAAGACGAAGGGCGAGGCGTTAAGCTTTTGATTAAGGTCGGCAACTACGGTTGCTTTTGCGGGATGCATGTTCGTGTATTCCTCCGAGGTTAGGCGATCTTGAGGAAGGCCGCTGCGTCAACGGTCACGCCGGGCGTCATCGTTGCGGAAATGGTGATGTTGTCGACAAAACGGCCCTTCGCGGTTGCGGGGCGCGCCTTCACGACGGCGTCGATCACGGCGCTCGCGTTTTCGACGAGTTGTTGTGCGGAGAAGCTCACCTTGCCGACGGGAACCGCCGCATTGGCGTTCTTGTCCAGCTTGAACTCCACGCGTCCGGCCTTCACTTCGCGCACAGCCTTCGCCGTGTCGTCGGTGACCGTGCCGGTCTTCGGGTTGGGCATCAAGCCGCGAGGCCCGAGCACTTTACCCAACTTACGCACTTCCGCCATTGCGGCGGGCGTCGCGACTGCGACGTCGAAATCCTGGAAGCCGCCCGTGCACTTCTCGATCATGTCCTTGTAGCCCACGTATTCAGCGCCGGCGGCCTTTGCGGCCTCGGCGGCTGCGCCTTCTGCAAAGACGAGCACGCGGACTTTCTTTCCCGATCCATGGGGCAGCGGGCAGGTGCCGCGGACCATCTGGTCGGATTGCTTGGGGTCCACTCCGAGACGGAAGGACAGGGTGACGGTTTGGTCAAACTTCGGAGCGGGCATTGCCTGGAGTGCGGCAACGGCCTCTGCGAGAGGATAAACCTTGGTGCCGTCGCGCTTTTCAGCGGCGGCGCGGTAACGTTTGGAACGATGTTGAGCCATGTGTGGTTGCAGTGCTGGCGGACCTTCGCAATCCTCCTGCGGTTGCTTGTATTGATTAAAAAACACCCGCCCCGCGGGTGCGGAGCTGGGTGGCGAAAGGGCGGGGAGAATAGGGGAGGTGGGGTGGGAGTCAATGGGAAAGGGTGGTCTTCGCGTGAAAAGTGAGAGGTGGAGAGGTGAAAGGTCCGTGGTTTGGGCGTTTTTGTGAAATTCGGGGCGATCCGCGGGTAAAAAGCAGATCGCTCAGAGCTACGAAATCTCGCAGCAGTCCGAGGGCGGCTTCGCCGCAGATATGGTGTCAGAGGAGATGAGGGGATTTACCAACCGACCACTTCGTCGCCCAAATCGATCATCGCAGGGGCTCCATCCGTGACGGTGAACTTGTATCCATCGGCGGCTGCGGTCGCGAAGAAGTCGGCCAAGGAGTCAGTTTGATCCGTCCACGCCTTGTTTTTCTTTGCAAAATCGGCCTTTCGCTCAGTATCGATGTGGTTGATGCCATAGGTTAGCAGGATACGATACTTCGCATCTTTGCCGCGTGCATTTGCAAGCCATTCGAGCGTGTCACGATCCGGGTTGCCGTGTTTCCCATCGCCCGAGAAAACATAAGTATCCGCTGTGATTTTCTCAAAAAACTCCTGCACGACGTTTCGATCGCTGCCGTGGTGAGGAACCTTCAGGACGTCGACCGACAAGGCGCCGTTCCCATCCAGAAGGTTTGCGTTGGCGAGACCATTGAGGATTTTGTCGCCCCGGGCATCCCCTGTGAAGAGGATGCTTTTTCCACCGAAGGTGGTGAGGCAGACAATACTGGAAAGGTTCTTGGCGCTCTTGTCTGCGTAGGCGGCGAGCACGGCCTCCACCGTCAGGCCATTTTCCACGATGTAATCGTCGAACTCCTTCTGAAGCGCGATAATTTCTGCCTTGAGCGGGCCGACGATTTTGAACTTAAGGCCCGCGATGTCCACCGGAGCGGGAGTCATCTCGGCCGTGATGAGTGTGGGTTGCCCGGCGGCGTTTTGGAAAGGGCTGTTGAGCGCAGCGGTCTGATGTTGTTCGAAGATGAATTTGTGGTCGTCGCGGACGTGGCGGCCCTCGCCATGCCCAGCGAGCACCAGCGAGACGTCCCATGCGTCGTGAAGCGCTTCATCCCTGCCTTCGCCTTGCCGTGCTTCAAAGGCCTCGGCGAGCTTGGCCACAATGGCTGGATTGGGGCTTCCTCCGACACTTGCAGTGTAGGATGCTGTCAGCGTGGTGTAATATTTGTCGATTGGATCGCCCAAAATGTCGTTGAAGACATTGAGCCAGAGCCTCTTTACGGCAAAGAGACGGTCGGACGCAGGCACCGCATCGCTGATCTCGGACTTGATGTCGCGCAGGAGCTTTTTGACCCCCACAATGTGATCGCTATCCATGTGGCTAATCATCACGAGTTCCAGTGGAAGACGAGGCACGTCCAGATTTGCCACAATCTCCTCGAGGCGGGGACGCAGGTGATTTTCGTAAATGCGCCCAGGACCACCATCGATTAGAGCGATTTTCGGATTTGCAGCGGTACCCCAATGAAGAAGGAGGCAATCGCCTTCGGCGGCGGGCAATGGTTCCAGAGTGAATAGCATAAGAAAGGCTTGGTGGGTTTTTGGAGTTAGAGGGATTGCATCGCACGCAAAACATCGAGCAGGCCGCAGCCTTGGAAATACTTCTCGCGCCCGAGGTCCGTCGCGCTGGAGCAGAGAATGGCCTTGATGCGCGCCGGGTTGCCAATCAGTTCGCGATTGCGCGAGAGTAGCATTGCCGCAGCGCCGCTGACAAAGGGCGCGGCCATGCTGGTACCATCCAGTTCGTCGTCCGCGTCGCCGCGGACCGGTCCCCGGATTTGCTCCCCGGGAGCCACGAGGTCCGGCTTAAGACGACCATCGCCAGTCGGTCCACGGCTGGAGAAATAGCTGACGCCAAAGGTATGAGGTTTCACCCGGTGGGTGGAGCCAACAGTGATGACGTCACGTGCGTTGCCTGGATCGGTAATGGAGCAAAAAACAAAATTGCCGAACCCCATCTCCATTTCGTTCCACCCGCGGTTGCCCGCAGCCGCTACAACCACCACTCCCGCGCTCACCAACCGGTCGCAGGCCACACAAATGGGGGTGGCGCCGCAGCCGTAGTTTCGCACATCGTGAGGGATGGACATGCTGACATTGACGCCATGAATTACAGGGCCATTGCTCCCTGCGCGTGCATTGGCAAACTGCACATACTCCAGACTGGCGAGGATGGCGAATTCCGTGCTCTGGCGCGAAACGGGGTGAATGACACGGAGGTCATATAGTCCGATATCAGGGCAAATACCCTGAAGCAGCCGCTTTGGCTGTCCGTCCGGACCAAGGGCGGTAGGAGAACGCCAGTCGGCAGCCAGGATTCCCGCCACATGGGTTCCATGGTCGGACACGAGACCCGCGCCAGTATCCGTGTCGCCAAGCCTGATCAGGGGCTCGATCAGATTCCAATCGGGCGAAATCCGTTGTTGGAGCTGGATTGCGATAGCGTTGAGATTTTTCACCGCCATTTCATGAAAGCCCGGGTCGAATGCACGCCCGGGAATCGTCTCCAACTCATTGACCACGCTCTCGATAGCCGCGTTACGTTCCGGGGTATCCGGGAGAAATGCGATCAGGTCGAAGTTTCGAATGCGATCAATACGGGTGAAATCGAGGGTCGCCCGAATGCGCGTGCGAGGTTGTTGCACCGGCCTTCCCCGGCGGTCTTTTGCATCGTGGTCCAGAAAAGCCGGGTGCGTTGTGGCAATTCCTGAATCGATGATGGCCCAAGTGATTGTGCGGCAGGAAACGTCGAAGACCCGGGTCGCTGCATCTGCCTTGACCGTGCAATTCGCATCGGTGTCCGCCATGGTCGCCTTTCGGTCCATGAATACCCGCTGCACGAGTTCGGGAGGCTCTTCGAAATCGTCGGGCTCGGAAATCATGCTGCGCTGGGCCTGCATGGCATCCCTCACGTTGCCCTTGAGGTCGGAAAGAAAGGTGAACTGGCGCGAAAGCTCCTCCCGCGAAGATCGAGCGATGTCCTCTGCATGGGTATGGACCCACTTAATAAAATTTCCCTCGAATTCGGGATGCCGGGGATCCAAACCAATCAGTTCGTCGAAAAAATGCGGGCTCTGTTCCGCGACCTGAAAGACCCCGACCAGTGCAGCCAATGGAGCTGCCTCTATCACACGGCGGTCACCTTGGGATTCCTCCGTGGAAGGCAGGCTCTGGCGCAGGGAGACCTCCGTAGCGCTATGGCCCAGTTTGTTCAGGATTGCCTGTTCCAGCTTTTCCTCCAAATAGCCTCCCGAATACGCCGCCTTTCGGCGGAGCGCGTTTAAATGTTTGCGATGCCACCACGTGGTGAGCGGCAACAAGACGCGGAGCAACTCGTTGAAGTAGAGGGTGACTGCCACGAAATTTTCCAGCGGAGAAACACTCGGAGGCTCCACAGGCAGCTTTGCTGGCACTTGCAGACGATAGTCTGTGATGGCTTTGTGCAGCGCGAAACCAAGATCCACGGAACTGGTGCCTGGGCTCGGCGCAACAAGAACCCGTTGGGGTTTCGACAGATCCTGAGCGAAGGCAAGCCAGACATCGCTGACAATGCCTCCGTCCTGGGTGTAGCGCTCGATGGCGTCGCTTTTGGTCCGGCCCAGCAGAAAGTATTCAACAACGAATGCCGGGATTTTATTCATCCGAACCTCCTAGAAGAACCACCCGGTAAATATCGTGAGAGATCGCCTTCATTCGCTTCGAACTATGCACGAAAACTTAATATCAAC